>CACHYG010000014.1 GCA_902584015.1 uncultured Pelagibacteraceae bacterium | reverse complement strand
GTTGGAAAAGTTTACTAGTAAACTCTGAAAAAAAAATAAATGAACTTAACGAACGTAAAAAAAGTCTTAATCAGAAATTAGATGAATTAGATAAGCAACCACAAACTCAAGCTGAAAAAAAAGGTAAAATTTCCGAGAATTTAAGAATTTCAGAAAATGAAAAACAAGAAAACGAAGTTTTGATTGATCAAATTGATAATCAAATAAATAATTTTAGAAATGAATTAAATACAACAAAAGAGTCCTCTATTGAAATTAGAGAGAGAAAAGCAAGTTCATCTGCAACTATCCAAGGTCTAGATAAAAGAAGAAACGACTTGTTGGATAGAATAGATACTGATTTAAACTTAAACGAGGAGAGTCTTTTAGGTTTTTCAAACTTAGAAAAAGAAGATAAATTTCCAGATGCTGTTACACAAGAGGAACTTTTGGATGCCAAAAAAAGAGAAAGAGAGAAATTAGGTTCAGTAAACTTAAGAGCTGATGAAGAAACAAGTAAGTACGAAGTTGAAATAAAAAAAATGGAAAATGATAGAAGAGATTTAGTAGAAGCAATTTCAAAACTTAAAGTTAGTATTAGTGAATTAAATCAAAAAGGAAGGGAGAGACTTTTGGAGGCTTTTGATAAAGTTAACAGAAAATTTAATGAGGTTTATACAAAATTATTTAATGGTGGAAGTGCAAAACTTGAACTCGTAGATTCTGATGATCCGCTTGAAGCTGGTTTAGAACTGTTAGTAAGTCCTCCAGGTAAAAGACTTCAATCTATAACATTGTTATCAGGAGGCGAGCAGGCATTAACAGCCTTATCACTTATTTTTGCTGTTTTTTTAACCAACCCTGCACCAATTTGTGTGTTAGATGAAGTGGATGCTCCACTCGATGATGCAAATGTTACAAGATTTTGTAATCTACTAGAGGAGCTTACAAAAATTACACAAACAAGATTTGTAATTGTTACTCACCATGCTTTAACGATGTCAAAAATGAACAAACTTTACGGAGTTACAATGCCTGAGAAAGGTATTAGCCAACTGGTTGCTGTTGATTTACAGAAAGCTGAGAGCATGGTCGCTTAAAAATGGCCAAAGAAAAATTCAAGACTCGCCTAGAAATTGCAAAAAAAAAGATCTCCGATAATGAAAACAAAAATAGTGATAAAAAGACATCATTGTTAGGAATAGCATTCAAAATGAGCACCGAACTTGTGGCCGCAGTTCTTGTGGGTAGCATTATTGGGTTTATTTTTGACACCTGGTTTGGTACTAAACCATGGTTAATTTTAACATTTTTTTTTGTAGGAGTTATAGCGGGTGTATTGAACGTTGTGAGATCTGCAAAGAACATGCAAAAGTAAATAATTATGGCTACAAACCCAATGCACCAATTCAATGTTTATAGAATTGGACCAGAAATAAAAATAGACCAAATAGATATTTCATTTACCAATGCAAGTTTGTTTATGGTGATAAGCTCCTTGATAATTTTAATTTTTTTCAATTTAGGATCTGTCAAAAAAAATATCATACCAAATAAAGTACAATTACTTGCTGAGCTTAGCTACTCTTTCATTTCAAAGATGATAAGTGATACAGCTGGTTCAAAAGGAAAGCCATATTTTGGGTTTATCTTTTCACTATTTATGTTTGTACTATTTTGCAACATGTTAGGAATGTTACCTTATGCTTTTACAGTAACCAGTCACATAATAGTTACTTTTGTACTAGCAGCGTTTATATTTATTGGGGTGACTGTAATAGGTTTTATAAAACATGGTCTTGGTTATTTGAAATTATTTGTACCAAGTGGCGTTCCCATTGTTTTATTGCCTTTAATTGTAGTCATA
This sequence comes from uncultured Pelagibacteraceae bacterium, assembly GCA_902584015.1. Lineage (GTDB taxonomy): Bacteria > Pseudomonadota > Alphaproteobacteria > Pelagibacterales > Pelagibacteraceae > Pelagibacter. Next base: position 22,895 of record CACHYG010000014.1, on the reverse strand, counting down.
GAAGTTATTTCGTACCTAAGTAGACCAATAAGTCTTTCTGTAAGACTATTTGCAAACATGATGGCTGGTCATACAATGATGAAGGTTTTTGGGGGTTTTGTTATAAGCCTCGGATTAGTTGGTGGGTGGCTTCCACTAGGTTTTTCAGTTGCATTAACTGGTTTGGAGATATTAGTTGCTTTTCTTCAAGCATATGTATTTGCAATTTTAACATGCATATATTTAAATGATGCATTAAATTTACACCATTAAAAACAAAGGAGGAATAATGGAACTAGAAGCAGCAAAAATGATCGGAGCAGGTCTAGCAGCCATAGCATTAGCTGGGGCTGGAGTAGGTATTGGAATTATATTCGGTAACTATCTTTCTGGAGCTATGAGAAATCCGTCTGCAGCTCAAAAACAATTCCCAAATTTACTATTAGGTTTCGCATTAGCTGAGGCTACTGGTTTATTTGGATTAGTTGTAGCATTGATTATTTTATTTGCATTTTGAATAATGCATAAAAGATTAGTTTTATATTTATTTCTTTCAATCATTACATTTTTTTCAAATGTATATGGTGCAGAATCTGAGGGTATGCCACAATTGAACCCTGAGTTTTGGGTTTCCCAAATTTTTTGGCTAATTCTTACTTTTGGATTTTTATTCATAATCTTATCTAAATTTATACTACCAAAAATTAGTAACAATTTAGAATTAAGAAAATCTCAAATTTTGGAGAATATTGAAACAGCTGAAAAACAAAAAATGGAGAGTGAGAATAAAATTAAGGAATATGAAACTTTAATCAATAATAGTAAAAATGAGGCAAGAAACTATTTCAATGAAGCTAGAAAAAAAATAATTCAAGATATCGATAAAAAAAGGAAAAAAATCGAAGATGAAATAAATGTGGAGATACGGAATGCTGAAAAAGAAATAGTTGAATTAAAAAAAGTTGCACCAGAAAAAATAAATAAAATCGCAACTGAAACTTCAGCACAATTAATTAAACAATTGATTGGTGAAGAGATAAATAATAGCAGTATTTCTGCAATTGTTGAGGATCTCTCTAAAAAAAATAAAGGTAAATATTATGGTAATTGATTCAACATTTTGGGTGGCAGTATCTTTTTTAATTTTCGTAGGTGTTCTTGTTTACTTTAAAATTCCACAAAAAGTAAATGAATCCTTAAATAAACTTATTTCAGATATTAAAAACGAGATTGATGAAAGCGAAAAGTTACGAGAAGAATCAAAAGTTATGTTAGAAAATGCCCAAACTAAATTAGATAGTGCTAAATCAGAAGTGAAGGAAATCTCAGACAGAGCAAAACAAGATAGCGAAAAACTTATCATAGAGATGAATGATAAATTTCATAAAATGTCTGATATTAAAAAAAATTTAGCAAAATCTAAGATTTCGCAAATGAAAGAGGCAGCACTAAATGATATTAAAAAAGCATCAATCAGTATTGCTGTTGACTCAGTTAAAAAAGCAATATCTACATCTGTAGATAAGTCAAAGTTAGATAATCTATTTTCAAAAGATTTTGAGCAAACAAAAAGTTTACTGAAAAAGATTAATTCATAATTTAACTATAAATTAGTTAATTTTTTTTCAAAATAATATAGATTAAATATTTATGAATTCTATTGTAATTGGTTCAGGTTTTGGTGGCATTGCAGCAGCACTGCGGCTTAAGGCAAAAGGTCATAACGTTACATTGGTTGAAAAACATAAAGATCTCGGCGGTAGAGCAAGGGTATTTAAAAAAAATGGTTTCACTTATGATGGTGGACCAACTGTTATCACTGCTCCCTATCTTATAAATGAACTATTTGAATTATTTAATAAAAATCCAGAAAATTACATAAAGCTACAACCTCTCCAGACCTGGTATCAATTTATTTTTGAAGATAAGACAAAATTTAATTATTCAGGAAACGAAATTGATATGAAAAAACAGATTGAAAATATCAGCAAAGAAGATGTCGAAGGTTATTCAAAATTAGTCAGTTTTACAAAAAAAATTTTCGATAAGGGTTTTACCGAGCTAGCTGATGTACCATTTAATAAACCAATTGTAATGATGCAGCAATTGCCAGCTTTATTAAAACTAAAAAGTTATAAATCAGTTTATTCTTTAGTTTCATCTTATGTAAAAAATGAAAAGCTGAGAAGAATGTTAAGTATGCACCCATTATTAGTTGGTGGAAATCCTTTTACGACAACCTCAATTTATGGATTAATTTTATATTTAGAAAAAAAATGGGGAATTCATTACTCTATGGGTGGAACTGGAAATATTGTAAATGGACTTGAAAAATTAATGAATGAAGTAGGAATTAAGATAATTAAAGGCCAGGAAGTAAATAAGATAATCTTAAAAAAGAAAAAAATTACAGGGATTGAATTAAATAACAGACAAAACATAAATGCAGATAATGTAATATGTAATGCTGATCCTCCTGCGGTATATGAAAATTTATTAAATGGTAGTAAGAGAAGTTCTTTACTATTTGAGTGGAAAAAAAATAGAATGGAATATTCAATGGGATTATTTGTTTATTATTTCGGTACTAGAACAACTTATGATTCAATTGAACATCACACAATAAAGTTTGGCGACAAATACAAAGAACATTTAGAGGACATATTTGATAATAAAAAATTAAATAATGATATAAGTTATTATTTACACAGACCTTCTGCTACAGATAAATCTATGGCTCCAGAGGGTCATGATTGTTTTTATGTTTTAGTACCAGTTCCCAATAATCAATCTAATATTGATTGGAATATTGAAGGTGAAAAAATGAAAGATTTAGTAATTGATAAAATGGAAAATGATTTAATGCCAAATTTGAGAAAAAATATTATTGAAGATTTTTATTTAACACCTGACTATTTCGAAAAAGATCTTAATACAAAATATGGATCTGGTTTTTCAATACAGCCAAAATTTTCACAGTCAGCTTACTTTAGATTTCATAATAAATCAGAGATTTATGATGGGCTTTATTTTGTAGGAGCTGGAACACATCCTGGTGCAGGAGTTCCTGGTGTCCTTTCATCTGCAAAAGTTCTCGATAAAATTTTACAATGACTAAAAGTCTTTTATCTATTCATGCAAAGTCCTTTAGTTGGGCAGGCTTTTTTTTACCAAAAAATAAATACAAAGATAGTTCTGATCTTTATGATTTTTGTAGAACATTGGATGATATTGTTGATCAAGATCTTTTACTTAATGAAAAAATTAAAAAATTTAATCAATTTAAAAAAGACTTTGAGAATAAAAACTTTGAGAATGAAAATATCAAAAAAATATATTTACTTATTCAAAAATTTAATATTGATGGAAGTATTATAAAAGATTTATTTGATGGAGTAGAAACAGATTTAAAAGAGAATGTAACTTTTAGTTCAAAAAAAGAATTAATCATATATTCCTATCGTGTTGCTGGTACCGTTGGATTAATGATGGCCAAAATTTTAAATGTCAGATCTAAAAATTCATTAATGTCTGCAATTGATTTAGGGATAGCAATGCAATTAACTAATATAGCAAGGGATGTATTCGAAGATAAAAATAGAAATAGGAATTACATAAATTCAAATTTTGAGACAATAGAGGATACAATAAAATTTGCTGACATTTTTTATAAAAGATCTTTTAGTGCCATGAGTGAAATACCATTTTTAAGTAGATTTGCAATATTGGTAGCAAGAAGAGTCTACAGAGAGATCGGTAACGAAATTTTAAAAAAGAAAAATATGGAAAATTACAAATCTGCAGGAAAAATTTATGTTTCTTCCTTAGGAAAGTTTAATCAAACAATTTTAAGTATTTTAGATATGTTTAAATTATATTATTTAAAAAAAAACAAAGAAATTGAGAGAAAGGAACATGTTTTAATTAAAGAGGAAGTAAATTTAGATGAAAGAATTTGATTATATTATTATTGGTGGTGGATGTGCAGGCTTATCTTTGGCATATGAACTTAATATAAACAAAAAGTTAGAAAAAAAAACTTTAGCAATTGTCGAAATTAGAGAGAGATATAAAAGAGATAAAACTTGGTCCTTTTGGAAAGTGGTTAGTCATAACTTTGAAGATTGTGTTATAAAAAGTTGGAATAATTTTACAATTAACTCTCATTATGGTTCTCATGAAATGGTAAACAAACAATATCCATACCAAACTATCGATAGTGGTTTATTTTATAAAAAAGTAATAGATAATTTGAAGAAGAATCAAAATATACAGTTTTTAAAAGATATAAATCACTTAAATACTAAAAATTCTTTTATATTTAATAGTATTGCATCTAATCAAATTCATGAATCTAAACTATGGCAACATTTTAAGGGTATAGAAATTGAAACACAAAAAAATATTTTTGATGATGAAATCTTCAACTTAATGGACTTTAATTGTGATCAAAGAAATAATGTACATTTCTTTTATACTTTACCTTTTGCAAAAAATAAGGCTTTAGTTGAAACTACGTGGTTGTCAAAAATGAATGATAAAAATCTATATGATTATGATCAACAGTTGGAGAGGTATATTAAAGAGACGCTTAAAATTAAAAATTACAAAATTAAGTACGAGGAAGAGGGTGCAATACCTCTTTTTTACCCAATTAATAAATTTGAACAAAACAAAATTAACATTGGCTCAGCTGGATGTATGACACGTATAAGTACTGGCTATACCTTTTTAAATATTCAAGAGCATAGTAAATATATTACTAAAAATATTGAAATGATTGAAAAAGCAAAAATTTACCATATTGGAAAAAAATATGAGTTACTTGATAAGATATTCTTAAATGTATTGAAGAGACATCCTGATAAAATGCCAAAAATATTTTTTGATATGTTTAATGGATCATCTGAAGCTGTGATTAAATTTCTCTCAAATAAAAGTAATGTTTTTGAAGATTTAAAAGTAATTTTCAAGATGCCAAAAATGCTTTTTATTAAAAATATTTTTTAATTATATGAATAGGATTAATTATTTTCATTCTTTAATTTTTTTTAACATTTGCATTCTATTGTCTGCATTTGATTTTTTACGTAATAACGATTTTTTAATTATATCCTTATTTTTAATACTTAGTTTGGGGATATCTCATGGCGCGTTAGATCATTTTAAAGGAATGAAGTTATTGAAGATTTTAAAATATGAAACAATTTATATGTTTTATTTTTTTTATATTTTACTAGCTTTGATCATAATTTTTGCTTGGATAATACTACCTAAATTTTTATTATTGCTTTTTTTAATCGTTGCATCTTACCATTTTGGCAAAGAGGACGCTGAATTTATAAAGTTAAATTCTAAAATTGATATAATTTATTTTCTAAAAGGAAGTTTAGTCATTACTGCTCCATTATTATTCCATAAAAGTGAAACTCTAAAGATTTTTATGGATTTAAATTTTGATGTATCTGAAAGTTTTTTTATATCCAATGAATTTATTTATTTTTTAATCAGTTTAAGTTTTATAGCAAATATTATTATTTCACTAAATAAGGATATTAATATTAAGGCTCTTCTTTTGATGGACTTTATATCGGTATTGTTAATAAATTTTTTTCTGCAACCAGTTTTAGCATTTACAATTTACTTTTGTTTTTTACACTCAATTAGACATTCATTCAAATTATCAAATGAACTTAACTCTAAAGATTTAATTAAAGGTGTAAAAAAATTTATAATTAAAGCAGTTCCATTGACAATTTTAACTGCCATTTTGTTCTTGGTATCACTATTTTTATTAAATAATTATTATATTTTAGATGCCGCTATATCAAAAGTTATATTTATTGGTTTGGCGTCTTTAACCTTTCCGCATATATTGCTCGAATATTTGGTCGAAAAAAATGAAAAATAAAAATATAAACTTATTAGGCTGGGTATTATTTATTATATCAGCGATTGGCTTTACCATATCTAGTATTGGAAGTTTTTGGGCAATGTTTGGGAGTCTATTTTTTTTGGTAGCATGCCTTGTATTTCTAATCCCATTTTTTAGAAAAGAGAGTAATGAAGATTAATGATTTAAAAATATACCTAGCATCACCAAGGGGTTTTTGTGCGGGTGTTGATAGAGCTATTGAAATAGTAAAAAAAAGTATTTCAAAATATGGTGCGCCAGTATATGTCAGGCATGAAATAGTTCATAACAAACATGTTGTTGAAAGCTTAAAAAAAATTGGAGCTATATTTGTTGAGGAATTAAATGAGATTGAAGACAAATCTAGACCAGTAATATTTTCTGCTCACGGTGTTCCAAAAAAAATCCCTAATGAAGCAAAAGAACTAAATGTGGAATATGTTGATGCAACATGTCCACTCGTTACTAAAGTACATAGAGAAGCTGAAAATTTATATAAAAATGGATCACATGTTCTTTTGATTGGCCATAAAAATCATCCTGAAGTAATTGGAACTATGGGTCAAATTCCATCTGATGGTATAGATCTAATTCAAAGTTTAGATGATGTGGATAGGTATACTAAAAAGAATGATAAAAAATTAGCGTTTATTACTCAGACAACTCTGTCCGTTGATGATACAAAAGATATAGTTGACAGATTAAAGAAGAAATTTCCAGAGATAAGAGAACCAAAAAAAGAGGATATCTGTTATGCGACTACTAATAGACAAGCTGCAGTTAAAAAAATCGCCAACAAATGTGATATGTTTTTTGTTATTGGAAGTAGAAATTCATCAAATTCTTTAAGACTGGTAGAGGTTGCAAAAAATTCAGGTTGTGAAAATTCTATCCTCCTACATTCAGAAAGCGATGTACCATTTGATAAAATTGATAAGTGCAAAAGCATAGGTATCTCTTCAGGTGCATCTGCACCAGAAGTATTAGTGGAACAGTTTTTAGATCAGATAAAAAAAAGATATAATATTTCTGTCGAAGAGGTTGAAATTGTAAAAGAAGACGTAACTTTCAAAATTCCTGGAAAATTAAATTAATGGCAGTTTTTACAAAAATAAATTCTAAGGATATAAAAAAAATAGAAAATATTTTTAATCTTGGCTTAATTAATCAGGTAAAAGGTATTAAAAAAGGAATAGAAAATACTAATTATGTAGTCAAATTTAATAGCACAAAGTTTGTTTTAACAATTTTTGAAAAACGGGTAAAAAACAAAGATCTGCCATTTTTTATGAAGCTTATGTCGGGACTTTCAAACTTAAAAATCAATTGCCCAAGACCCATGAAAACAAAAAAAAATAGTTATCTTTTCAATATTAAGAAAAAAAAAGCTTGTCTTGTAAGTTTTTTGCAGGGTAATGATAAAAGAAATTTAACACCAAAAGATTGTTATATTTTGGGAAAGAATATAGCGATCTTGCATAGAGCCACAAAGAAATTAAACTTGCATAGAAAAAATTCATTAGATGTAAAATCATGGTCTAAGTTAAATAAAAAAATTGATAAAAAAATAAACAAGTTATCAAAAAACTTCAAAAATATAATAGAGGAAAATATTTCTAATATTGAGAAAAATTGGCCAAAAAACTTACCTAAAGGGGTTATACATTCAGATCTTTTTATAGATAATATTTTCTTTTTTAGAAAAAAATTTTATGGTTTTATAGATTTTTACTTTTCTTCAACAGATTTTTATGCATATGAACTAGCTACTTGTATTAATGCTATATGTTTTAAAAAAAAGAGGAATCAATATATTCTTGACCTTAATAAATCATCTAATCTTTTAAAAGGATATCAAAAAATAAGAAAATTAAATTCATATGAAAAGAATAGTTTTAATATTCTTTGTAAGGGTTCAGCAATTAGGTATTTGTTAACAAGGTCATATGATTTTCTTAATACGCCAAAAACAGCATTAATAAAAGTAAAAGACCCAAAAGAATATTTAAAAAAACTTATTTTTCATAATAATTTAAATAATTTTAATAATTATATTAAATGATAAAAATTTATACAGATGGTTCGTGTTTAGAAAATCCAGGCAACGGTGGTTGGGCTGCTATAATTATTATCAACAAAGAAAAAAAAATTATTTCTGGAAATCAGAAAAATACAACCAATAACAGAATGGAACTATTAGCACCAATTGAAGCTTTAAAAACTCTTAAAATTAATTCAGAGATAGAAATAATTACAGACTCAAAATATGTTAAATTGGGAATAACAGAATGGATAAATAATTGGAAAAAAAATGGTTGGAAAACTGCAAACAAGAAAGAAGTCAAAAATATAGAACTATGGAAGGAATTAGATAGTTTAGTTGGAAATTTTAACATTAAATGGTCCTGGATTAAGGGTCACTCAACAGATCAATTAAATAATGAAGTCGATTTAATTGCTAAAAAAGCAGCGAAGCTAAATTAAATTTAGAAAATTTTCTGCTGCTGAAATTTCACACATTCCTGTTTCTTTTTCTTCTTGGATTTGTAAAATTTTATTATTTTCAATCAACATGGTATATCTATTTGATCGAATTCCTAGACCTCTGCCAGATTTATCAACTTCAGCTCCTATAGATTTTGTAAAAGTTAAGAAAGGATCTCCCAACATTAAAATATTTTCATGAACATTTTGTTTTTTTCCCCACGCATTCATTACAAAAGGATCATTTACAGCAATACAAGCTATTAAATCTATCCCTTTAGATTTAAATCGGTCAATATTATTTAAATATCCTGGAAGATGCTTTGAAGAGCAAACAGATGTAAAAGCACCAGGCATACCAAGTAATATAGTTTTTTTTTCTTTAAACATTTTTTTAATTCTAATTTTCTCTGGCTCATTTTTTATAAGCTGAAAAACTTCAACATCAGGAATGTTGTCTTTAATCTTTAGCCTCATGCGGAATTTTTTTTTATATAGGATTTCAAATTCTGTATATTGTTTTTAAATACTACATATTGTTCTTTTTGATTTAATATGCTCTTTAGATGACTTGGTAATTCCTCTTTTTTACCAATTGCTTTTAAAATAGCATCAGGAAATTTACTTGGGTGTGCAGTTGCTAAAACAACATAATTTTTCCCGTTATGCTTTTTAACCGCCCCAGCTCCTATAGCAGTATGAGGATCAATTACAATACCACTATTTTTATATATACTCTTAATTGTATCTAAGATTTCTTTTTCATTCAGACTTTCAGAAATAAAATCGTTTTGTATTTTTTTTAATGAACTTTGATCTAAGTTGAATTTATTACTTTTAATATTATTCATTATTTCCACAACTTTGTTTGAGTCCTCATTATAAATGTCAAATAATAATCTCTCAAAATTACTTGCAACCTGAATATCCATACTTGGAGAAATTGTCTCTTGAACCTTATTTGCTTTATAATCACCTTTTGATATTGCTCTGTGAAGAATATCATTTTCATTTGTTGCTACTAACAACTTATCTATGGGAAGGCCCATTTTCTTAGCCAGATATCCAGCGTAAACATCTCCAAAATTTCCAGTAGGAACAGAAAATGAAATATTTTCTTGTGTATCTAATTTAAAATAGCAAAAAAAATAATAGACTGTTTGTGCAACTATTCTGGCCCAATTAATTGAATTTACACCTGACATGTTAATAGATTTAGAAAACTCATTATCAGAAAACATTTCTTTAACAAGTTTTTGACAGTCGTCAAAGTTTCCCTCAACAGCAATATTAAATACGTTTTTTGATGTATTTGTAGTCATTAACATTCTCTGGACTGGTGATATACGATTATTTGGATGTAAAACAAAAATATTTATATTTTTTTTTCCTTTGACTGCATCTATCGCGGCCGCTCCTGTATCACCTGAAGTTGCAACAATTATATTTATTTTTTTAGTATTCTTACTTAAGTAATATTCATAAAAATTTCCGATAAGCTGCATTGCTACATCTTTGAAAGCTAGCGTAGGACCGTGAAAAAGTTCTAGTACATGTAAATCCTCTACTTTTTTAATTTTAACTACATTGTGCTCGTTAAATGTAGAATACGATTTTTTAACAATTTGGTGCAATTTTTCATTAGAGCAAAAATCACCAGTGTATCTAGAAATTATTTCTGTAGCCAAATCAACATATGATAATTTTTTAAGATTTAAAAATTCTTTATCAGATAATTTTTTAATTTGTTTTGGCAGAAATAAACCACCGTCATCAGAGAGTCCTTTAATAAATATATGCTCAAATTTCTCGCTAATCTTATCATTTCTAGTACTTAAATATTCCATGATTTTTTTATATCAGATATATCTGATTTTCCTATGATATTAAGTGTAGTTTTTTAATTAGATTAATTTATCTATCAAAAATAAAACAAATATTAAAAACAAATAAAATATTGAATAAGAGAAAACTTTTTTTGCCTTTTTTACCTCAAATTTATTCTTTTTAAATTTAAGAAGATCATAACAAATGTAATTATAATAAATTGTTAAAACTAATGATGCTATCAAGAATAATTTTCCACTAAAGCCAATATAATAAGGTAAAATTATTACCGGAAGCATAAAAAGTGAATAAATAAAGATTTTCTTTTTAGTTTCCTCTACTCCACTAGTATTTGGAAGCATTGGGATTTTTGCCTTTTCGTAATCTTTAGCTTTATACAAACTTAATGCCCAAAAGTGCGACGGCGTCCAATAAAATATAATTAAAAATAATGTAATTGGTTCAAATGTTAGTGAATTTGTTGCAATTGTCCAACCGATTACAGGTGGTAAGGCGCCAGAAGCTCCGCCAATTACAATATTTTGTGGAGTTTTTCTTTTTAACCAAACAGTGTAAACAAAAACGTAAAAAACTATCGTTAAAAGCAATAAAGATGCAGATATTAAATTTGAAAAATAATACAAACCAAAAACTGAAATAAATGATAGTGCAACACCAAACAATAATGCATCCTTTTTTTCAATTTTACCGGTTGGAATTGGTCTTAAACATGTTCTAGACATTAATTTATCGAGATCTGCCTCATACCACATATTTAATGTACCCGCTGCACCAGCTCCAACAGCAACGAAAAAAATACTTATCATTGCATCAAACACTTCTACTTTAACCGGAGACAACAATAATCCAACTGCACAAGTGAATATAACCAAAGACATTACCCTTGGTTTCATTAATAAAATTAAAGATTTTAAATAAGATGAAAAGTTAATTGAAACAGATTTTTTTTTTAAAATATTTGTACTCACTTTTAGTCGACATTAAGTGATACAAAAATTACTATTAAAATAAGACCAATAATAAGGATATGGTTTCCTAAATCAAAAATTCCAACTTTATTATTTTTTTTATCTATTATTTTTCTGTGTAATGGAAGCTGGTCATACGGGTTAAGTTTAATATTTGGGCCCTCTTCTTTTTCGTTTTCGACTTTTACAGAATATCCAAACCATGTGATGTAGATAAAAAAACCAAAAAATATTAGTAATCCTGCTAAGATTGTATAACCATCCATATAATTACGCACCACCTCCAACAAAGAAATAAAACATTCTTGAAAATAAAGTATATTCAAATTCTGCAGCCATTAAAAATACAAAACAGGCTATTGCGGTCATCGGCCATAACAATACGTTAACTAACGCATATCTTTCCCAAAATAGATGCATAAAGAATGCCATTATTAGTCCCGCTTTTGCAAACATAAAAAATAAAATCAAAGACCATCTCAACATTCCTTGAAACTGATACCAGTCAACCATATAAGAGAAAAAACTTAGTACAAAAAGTAGGCCCCAGATCCATAAATAAATACCTATTTTATGCGTTGAATCTACGGGTTTCTTGTCTTTTTCGTTTATTTGATTTGTATCATCCATATAAAATTATTTTACCATAAGTAGAAAAATGCAAAAATAAAAACCCATACTAAATCAACAAAGTGCCAATATAAACCTAGAATTTCTATTTCAACATAATCCCCTTTCATAGTTGTAAACCAACCTCTTTTACCACCATTCTCGTAATGACCTGCAAATACCTTGTATGCGTATATAAACAAGAAAATTACACCAATTGATACGTGGGTGCCGTGAAAACCAGTTATCATAAAAAAGAAAGAACCAAACTGTGCAGCTCCGAAAGGGTTTTCCCAAGGTCTAACACCTTCATGAATAAGTTTTGACCATTCATATGCTTGCATACCTACGAATGTTAGTCCACCAATAGCAGTTGCAAGAACAAGCCAGCCGCACATTTTTCTGTTTTTCTCGTATCCATACTTTACTGCTAGAGCCATTGTCCCACTACTAGTAATTAAAACGAATGTCATAAGTGCGATCAGTAATAAAGGAACTGGCACACCAAATGCTTCTAATGCAAATACTTCACTTGGATTTGGCCATTCGACTGGAGTTGAACCTCTTCCTTTCATATATGCAATTAAAAAACAACTAAATACAAATGTGTCGCTCAGAAGGAATATCCACATCATTGCTTTACCCCAATGAACACCTTTGAACATTGTCTGGTCTGATCCAGTATCAGATGCCATACCTCTAAAACCTGGTTTTAATTCAAAGCCATCTATTTTAGGATCTGACATTTTATAAATCTTTGATTATGTTTTCTCCACTTTAGTATTAACCACTTCACTTGGAGGAGTAGTTTGAGGTATAAAATCATCTTTAGCCCCAGGCACACTGAAATCATACGGCCATCTGTGAACCACAGGCAATCTTTCACCAAAATTTCCATGTTCAGGTGGCTGTGTTGAAGTATGCCACTCTAAAGAATTTGCTTTCCATGGATTTTTAGGAGCTGGTTTTCCAGTCTTTAAAGTTTTAATTATATTGAAGATCAAAATAAATTGTGCTGCACCTACTAAGAAAGCAGCTAAACTAATAAATTCATTCATTCCTACAGCTGAAGTCATATACGGACTGTCATACATTTCATAATACCTTCTTGGAACCCCTATAAATCCTAGATAATGCATTGGGAAGTATATCGAATAAGCGCCTAAGAATGTTGCCCAAAAGTGCCATTTACCTAGAGTCTCATTTAATAATCTTCCAGTTATTAATGGAAACCAATGATATACGGCTCCCATGATAACCATAACCGGGGCTATACCCATTACCATATGGAAATGAGCTACAACGAAATAAGTGTCTGATAATGGAACATCAACGGAAACATTTCCTAAAAATATGCCAGTTATACCTCCGTTAACAAATGTTACTATAAATCCTAAACACCAAAGCATCACTGTATTAATTCTTATGTTTCCTCTCCACAATGTCAAAATCCAGTTATAAACTTTCATAGCGGTCGGTACTGCTATTATAAGTGTTGTGGTTGCAAAAAAGAAACCAAACCATGGATTCATTCCGCTTACATACATATGATGCGCCCAAACGAAAAAGCTTAAAGCACCAATTCCAACAATTGCCCATACCATCATTCTGTAACCAAAAATATTTTTTCTCGCATGAACTGAAATTAAATCTGAAACGATACCAAAAGCAGGCAATGCCACAATATAAACTTCTGGGTGACCAAAAAACCAAAATAAATGTTGAAATAAAATTGGACTTCCTCCACCATATTCCAAAACTTCACCAGCTTTTAAAATTGTAGGCATAAAGAAACTTGTTCCAATAACTTTATCCAGTGTCATCATTATTGCACTTACTAGTAAAGCTGGGAATGCTAACATCGCTAAAACAGTTGCTGTAAAAATTCCCCATACAGTTAAAGGCATTCTCATTAAAGTCATACCTCTTGTTCTAGCTTGTAAAACTGTGATCATATAATTTAGTCCGCCCATAGTAAAACCAATTACAAATAACGCTAAAGAGACTAACATCAACAAAATACCCATGCCTGATCCAGGGGTTCCTTCTAAAATTGTTTGTGGAGGATAAAGTGTCCATCCTGCTCCAGTTGGACCACCTGGTACAAAGAAACTTGCCATTAAAATTGCTACTGCAACAAAAAACATCCAAAAACTTAACATGTTTACATATGGAAAAACCATATCTCTTGCACCAACCATTAATGGTATTAAATAGTTCCCAAAACCTCCTAAAAATAAGGCAGTTAAAAAATAAACTACCATTATCATTCCATGCATTGTTACAAATTGATAATAGTGTTCAGCAGTTATAAATCCTGCGAGACCTGGAAAACCTAATTGCAATCTCATTAACCAAGATAAAATTAAACCTACAATTCCAGTGAAAACAGCAGTTAAAAAATACTGCACTCCAATTACTTTAGCATCCTGACAAAAAACCCATTTTGTTATAAAAGTATGACCATGATATAAATCTTGTTCTGGTAATTCAGCTGGTCTTACATAGTCAATATCCGGAGTTGAGCCAGCAGAACCTGTAATTGTTTCTGATGATTGTGCTTGATAACCAGATTTATTTTCGTATTCTTCAGACATAATTATTTTTCCTCTTTATATATAACTTTTTCAATTTTTGAATTATTTTTTGCGACCTTTTTTGTCTCAATTTCCTTATTTTGCTTAGCTAAAAGGTCTGAGAAAGTTTCTTGTTCTCCTAACCATTGCTGATAACTATTAGGATCTTGTACTTCTACCCCACCTCTCATTGCATAATGACCAACTCCGCAATATTCAGCACATAAAACTTCATACTCACCCACTTTGTTAGGCTCGAACCAATAATAAGTAACAACTCCAGGGACAGCGTCCATCTTTGCTCTAAATTGGGGTACATACCAATTATGAAGTACATCTACAGATCTTAATAAAATTTTAACTGGTCTATTATTTTCTAAATTAATTATATCGCTTTGCACCATTACATCATCTCGTCCGTAAGGGTCATCTAGGTTAATGCCAAAAGGATTATCATCATTTATATTTACAACTTTTGTAGTTCCAAGTTTTCCATCCTTGCCAGGTAATCTATATTGCCAACCCCATTGCCATGCCATTACATCAATTTCAATTGAATTTTTTGGAACATTTACGTATTGGTTCCAAATTATTAATCCTGGAGCTAGTAAAGCTGCAACTCCAAGTGTAGTAGCAACAGTTAAAATTTTTTCTAATTTTTTATCTTCAGGTTTATACTCTGCTTTTCTATCTTCTTTGTAAGAATACTTGAAAACGCAATAAATCATGAAAAGACAAACTGCTACAAATACTCCTCCACCTACCCAAAAAGTAAGTGTTATAGTATCATCCATTCCCTTCCAATTTGATGCAATATCAGTCCAATACCAAGGTGTAAAAATATGAAAAAGTATTGAACCTAAAATGACTAAAAAAAATATTATACCTGCGTGCATGGCTATTTATATAGATTATTAATAGTATAAATACCTATGACAAAATGTCATAAAATTAAAGAAAATAAACTTATATATACAGTAATTTATGCTTGGTAAATTTGGAATTCTTGTAGTCTTGCTCATTTTGGTCTTGCTGTTTTATCTAGTCATATCCTTTGGAGCTGGGGCTTTCTCAAAAGGAGAAACAAAACCTGAAACAAAGAAATATTTAAAATCAGTAAAGATATTGTTAGCTGTTATTGCGGTTGTAGGATCTATACTTGTGCTTTTTCTTGATTAAGAAATAAGTGTTTTGCACCAAGCAATAAATGAGTCATTAAAAATATAAATCATTAAAAAGAAAGCTAACCAAACAACTAATAAAAACATCCAGTATATTGATAATGCAGAAATATTATTTTCTTCATCTAGAATTTTACTCTTTTCCATTTTTAAAATTCTACCAGCTACTCTCCCCCAAAAAAATAATCCTCCAAGCAAGTGCATTCCATGAATCGCAGTAAAAATATAAAATGATGAAAAATATGAATTGGTTGAAACATAATTTCCGCTTTGCATTAATTGCACCCAAAAATACAATTGCCCAAATAAAAACAAATAACTTAGGCCTCCAACTAAAATTATGTTTCTTTTTATTCTAATAGTTTCTTTTTGCTTTAAGTCGCTAGTTATTTTTGAAAAAAAGTAAGCAATAACAAAAAGTACAAAAGTGTTAATCCAAAGAAAGTTTGGTTTTAAAAGATATCTTGTGTCTTGTTCAGGTGGGATAGAATAAATATAACCTGTAAATATTAAGCTAAACAAAACAGTTGCTATACCAAAGATAATTATTACAGCAGAAGTCTGAACTGAAAGGTCGAAAGTTTTACCTATATGAGCATCATCTATCTTTGCTCTATCACTCTCCCAAGGTTTTTCAGTTAGTGTGCCGAAAAGTTTCTTTATAAAATTGCCCATGGATCCTATATAATAAAGAATTATTATTTATCAACAATGAAATTAAAAACCTCGATTGCAATTATAGGTGGATGTCTGGTAATTTTTCTATTTTTAATGCTACCAGTTTTTTTATCTATTCAAAATCAGAAGGAAGATCTTGTCGCATCATTTAAAGGATCGACTTTTTCACTTAAAGATGTGAACAATAATACAATAACTGAAAAATCTTTTGAGGGACCCTTAACAGCGATTTTTTTTGGTTTTACAAACTGCCCTGACATATGTCCAATGACGTTAAGCAATATAGATTTAGTAATTAAAAATTTAAATGAGCAAAAAAAGAAAAACTTTAAAGTTTTCTTTGTAAGCATAGATCCTGAGAGAGATAGCCCGAGCGTAATTAAAAATTATCTGGACTCATTTGAAAACCAAATGTTTGGAATAACAGGTGATCCAAAAAAAGTTTTTCTATTATCTCAATCCTGGGGTGTCTTATCAGAAAAAATATTTAATGAGGATGGAAATTATTTAATAAATCACAGTTCGTCGGTATTACTTTTAAAAGACGGAAAGTATTTGGACAGAATTAATCATCATGCTAAATACAAGGATATGTTTAAGGTGATAGATAAATATTTAAGATAATAAAGTATAACTGATTATAGAAATCATCGATATCGCGGCAGTTTCAGATCTTAAAATATTTTTATTGATATTTATAGGAATTATATTTTTCATTTTAGAAATTATTTCTCTTTCTTTAATGGAGAAATCACCCTCTGGTCCAATCAGAACACATATAGGCTCATCACTTTTAATATCAATTTTTTTGTTGTCAGAATTAAGATCACCAAAGAGAATTGTTGTATCAATATTTTCTTTTAAAAATTCTTCAAAATTTTTTAATTTATCTAAAATTGGTAAATTTAATCTATTACTTTGTTCTGATGCTTCAACAATAATTTTTTTAACTCTTTTTTCATTAATATTTCTAACAACAGTTCGTTCAGAAAGTAGTGGTATAAATCTATTTACTCCAAGTTCTGTAGCTTTTTGAATCATTAAGTTTAGATAATTTAGTTTAATAGGTGTGAAGGCAAGCCATATTTCTGTTGGATTATCTGCTGACCTTAATTTTTTTTCTACAGAAAACTCTACAATTCCTCTTATTATATTTTCTACTTTTACCTCAAATTCCCCAGATTGATTAAACAAATTAAAATTTTGTCCTTCTTTAATTCTCATCACCTTATTAATATAGTGTGATTGAGTTTTATCTAATTTAGATTTTAAATTTATATATAAACTTTCATTAAAAAATAATCTAATATTACTCATTTAAATAAGTTAATTTATGAAAAATCTTAAAGCAATAATTTTCGATGCTTATGGAACGTTATTTGATGTGAATTCAGCAGCTGAGAAATGCAAAAGTAAAATTGGTGATAAGTGGGAAAATTTTGCGAATTATTGGAGAACAACTCAGTTAGAGTATACATGGCTAAGAAGTATGATGGGTAAACATAAAAATTTCTGGCAAATAACTGAGGACAGCTTAGACAAATCTATGAAAAAATTCAAAATACACAATAATATGAGAAGTGAGCTTTTAAACTTGTATAAAATATTATCTCCATACCCAGAAACCAAAGAAGCCTTAAAAAAACTAAAAAATAAAAACTATAAAATTGCTATTCTCTCAAATGGCACACCTTCCCTACTAAATGAGTTAGTTGAAAAAAACGACATGAAAAACTTATTTGATGATATTTTTTCAATAGAGGAAGTTGGAATATTTAAACCAAGTTCAAAAGTATACGAAATCCCTATTAAAAAATATAAAATAGATAAAGGAGAGGTTGCTTTTTTGAGTTCAAATACATGGGATATTTCAGGAGGCGGAAACTTTGGATACAATTGTTTCTGGGTCAATAGAAATAGCGATGTATTTGATAATTTAGATTATTCGCCTAAGTATGAATTAAAAAATTTAAATGAATTACTTGATATTATTTAATTAAGTATTATTTCATAAATAATTATGACAAATATTTTAGATCTTTTTGCAAGAATATTAATTTCAACATTATTTTTAATAAATGGAATATTTAAAATAACTAATTATGATGGCACTGTGGGATGGATGGAAGGATATGGTGTGCCTGGAATTCTTATAATCCCAGCGATAATAATAGAGATATTAGGTCCAATTTTAATAATAATAGGATATCAAACAAAAATTACTGCGACATTTTTAAGTTTATTTTGTTTAGCAACAGCAATTATATTCCACAATGATTTTAGTAACCAAATACAACTAACCTCTTTTTTAAAGAACATTGCATTAGCTGGTGGATTTTTGTTTCTTGTTGTAAATGGTTCAAAGAAATTAAGTTTAGATAATAAAAGTAAGTAATTATGAAAGTTATTGAAGTTGAAAAAATAATTAAACCCACACAGTCATCAGATGGTGCTGGTGTAAAATTAAAAAGAAGTATTGGGGTGGAACCAAATTATTACGATCCATTTTTAATGTTGGATGAATTTGGATCAGAAAATAAAGAGGATTATATAGGTGGTTTTCCACCTCATCCTCACAGAGGAATAGAAACAGTAACTTACATGCTTCACGGTGAATTTGAGCACGAAGATAGTACTGGTGGAAAAGGTAGAATGAAAGCTGGTGATGTCCAGTGGATGAAAACTGGAAGTGGCATCATTCATTCGGAAATGCCTGCAATGAGTGATGGAAAACTTCAGGGTATCCAGCTATGGATTAACATGCCTGCTAAATTAAAAATGAGTAAACCTGAATATATTTATATCGACTCTAAGGAAATGCATACACATAGGGATAGTGACAAAACTGTTAAAACTATAGCAGGTAAATTTCAAAAAGCTGAAGGTCCAATCAAAGGTCATAATGTAGAGCCAATTTATTTTGATATTGAATTAAAAAAAGACAAAGAGTTTATTTTTGATCTTCCTACAACCCACAATTCTCTAATTTACTTAGTAAATGGTGAAATTAAAATTGGAGAAAAAGAACACGATAAATTAGCTAATTCAAATTTAATTTTATTATCCAAGGGTAAAAACCTTAGAGTTAAATGCATTTCTAATTCAAAATTCTTGCTTATTTCTGGAAAACCTATTAATGAACAAATTGCTAGAGGAGGTCCGTTCGTTATGAATACTAAATCTGAAATATTACAAGCTGTAAATGATTACCATAATGGAACTTTCGTAAAATAGTGCAAGCAATCGAAATTAAAAAAACTGGTGGTCCTGAAGTTTTAGAAATAAAAAATATTAAGCTTGAAGACCCCAAAGATGGTGAGGTACAAATTAAACATTCAGCGATCGGTCTTAATTATATTGATACATATCATAGATCAGGTCTATACCCTCTCCCAATTCCATCAGGAATAGGATTAGAGGCAGCTGGTATAATTGAAAAAACAGGAAAGAATGTTGGAGGTTTCAAAGTTGGAGATAAAGTTGCATATGCAGCAGCACCAATAGGCTCTTACTCTTCTCATAGAATTTACCCAGTAAAAAGTTTGGTTAAAGTTCCAGATGGAATAGATTTAGAAGTTGTGGCAACTTTAATGACTAAAGGACTAACAACATTTTATCTATTACACAAAACATATGCAGTTAAGTCAGGTCAAACTATATTATTCCATGCTGCGGCTGGCGGTGTAGGTCAAATTTTTTGCCAGTGGGCAAAAAGTTTAGGTTGCAGTGTTATTGGAACTGTTGGATCTGATGAAAAAATCGAGATTGCAAAAAAATTTGGATGTGACCATGTTATTAATTACTCTAAAGATGATTTTCAAAAAAAAGTAATGGAAATAACTAATGAAGATGGTTTACCTGTTGTTTATGATGGAGTCGGAAAAGTAACAATGGAAAAATCTTTAGGATGTTTAAAGATGAGAGGAACTTTTGTATCTTTTGGAAATGCTTCAGGAAAACTTGACCCACTAGATGTTGGAAAATTAATTGCACCTAAAGGATTGTTTTTAACACGACCAAGTATTGCACACTATACCGCGACTAGAAAAGAGCTAGATGAGGCAGCTAATAAACTTTTTGAAATGGTAAAACTAAAGAAAGTTAAAATCGATATTTTTAAAAAATATTCTCTTAATGATGTAATTAATGCTCACAGAGATCTTGAGGGAAGAAAAATTATAGGTCCGGCAATTATAGTCCCAAATTAATCTATCTTAACGTCCATATCTGACATATGTAGATTTAAAGCATTAGTGGATATCTGTATTTCTCTAATAAAAAAAGCGATTGATATAATCATAGATAAACAACAAGATCCAAAAATTACTCTTGCAACAAACAATTCATCTAAATAAAGAGCAAAAACGGTTAGCATATTAAATAAAAAACCAAAGGCTGCAAACATTATAGTCCACCTTAAAATTGAAATCCTACTACTGAGGTTTAAAAATTGTTTTTGCCATTCAGGTGGCACATGTTTTTCATAAACATGCTCGTCGTGCAATTCTCTGATCAATTTACTCAGTGTATGAAATCGGTTACTATAAACACCCATAAGTAGAGGAATAGCAGGAAACATTAAAGCTGTTACTGTATAATCTATGTTCATACGAATCAGTTTGATTATGAAACTACCCTTTGCTATTTACAAGTAAATTCTGATGGAAAAAATTAATCATTTTTTTGAATTAACAAGATTAAAAAAACCAATAGGTTACATGCTGTTATTTTGGCCCTGTGTTTGGGGGCTTACAGTGGCGTTTGACTTTTCAAATAATATTCAGGTTTATCTAAAGTTTTGTTTTCTATTTTTCTGTGGAGCTGTATTAATGAGATCTGCTGGGTGCATTATCAATGATATTGCTGATAAAGATTTTGATTCAAAAGTAACAAGAACAAAAAAAAGACCTATTGCCTTTGGAAAAGTTTCGGTGAAAGTTGGTTTATTATATTCATTAATACTATGCCTAATTGCCTTTGTAGTATTGTTGCAATTTAATTTTTATACAATCATATTGGCATTGTGCTCGATGCCCCTAGCATTTACCTATCCCTACATGAAAAGATTTACATATTGGCCACAGCTTTTTTTAGGTGTAACATTTAATTATGGTCTTATTCTTGGATGGACCGCGATTTATGCTAATCTAAGTATTCTACCTTTTGTATTTTACTTTGGAGCCATATTTTGGACATTAGGTTACGACACTATATATGGGTTTCAAGATATTAAAGATGATGAAATAATAGGAGTTAAATCTACATCGATTAAATTTAAAAATAATCCAAAGCAATTTGTCTTTATATGTTACTTAATATTTATAATATCTCAGGTTTATATTGGTATTGAAATGAATTTTGCAGATATTTATTTTTTTGGAATTATTTTAGTTGCATTACATCTGTTTGCTTTTCAATTATTAAGATTAAATGTCAATTCAGAAAAAAGTTGCTTTCAAATATTTAAATCAAACAACTTTTTAGGATTTTTGATTTTTGTAAATATTTTAATTGGAAAAATAATTATATGATGTCTAGTAAAGATACAATTCGAAGACTCTATCAAGATTATACAAAACGTTTTTTAGGTAAAATTATTATTTCTTTTTTTCTATCTATTATAGTGGCTGCATCTACTTCGTCTATAGCTTGGCTACTGGATCCTGCAATTAAAAAATTATTTATTGAAAAAGATCAAGCTCTTATTTTAATTATTCCTTTTGCGATAATTTTGGCTTTTTCTACAAAAGGAATTTCGTTATATCTAGCAAAAATTTTTATGATCGGAGTGGCCGAAGATATAAAGAAAGATATTCAAAAAGATATGGTCACAAGCCTTGTGCGAGCAGATACTGCAATTATCGATAATAAACATACTGGTAAATTTATTTCGAATTTAACTTATGACACTTCACTTATAGTAAATCTTGTGAGCACTGCTTTATTAAATCTTTTCAAAGATAGCATTACCTTAATAGGATTATTAATTGTTATGTTTTATCAGAACTGGAAATTATCTTTAATAGCAATAATAATGATACCCTTGGCATCTTTGGCGGCTAAAACTTTGGGAAAAAGAATAAGTAAAGTAACTACTGAAGCTCAAATTAAGTCTGGAGAACTTAATAAACATCTGATGGAAATTTTTAAAAATCATAAACTTATAAAAATTTTTCAAAGAGAAAATTTTGAAGTTGACAGAACAGATATTTTTCTTACGAATCTAAAGGATAAAGCAAAAAAGATTGCAATAGTATTTGTCAGAGCATCCCCAATAATGGAAATATTAACTGGTATAATGATTGCTTTATTAATTTTTTACTCAGGTAAATTGATTATGAGTGATGAATTAGCAATCAATAATTTTTTTTCATTTTTGGCGGCTATGATGCTCGCTTACCAGCCAGTACGATCTTTAGCAACATTAAATCTTAGTATTAGTGCCGGATTATCAGCTGCAAAAAGAATAATACCAATAATAGATACAAAAAATAAAATTATTGAAAATGATATACAAAAAAAGCTAATTGTTAAAAAATGCGATATCAAATTTGAAAATTGTAATTTTAAATATGGGACTTCTGAAAATACGGTTTTGAATAATTTGAGTATGAATATAACTGGCGGAAAAATGACAGCTCTTGTCGGATATACTGGT
>CACHYG010000013.1 GCA_902584015.1 uncultured Pelagibacteraceae bacterium | reverse complement strand
ATTTTTTTAATTTTTAGAGGTTTAATAAGTAAACTTATAATTAAAAAATTAGAGATCATTTCACAAAGAACCTCAAATAAATTAGATGATACCTTTGTTAAAGCAATGGTAGGTCCAGCAAGATTTTTACCCCTTGTTTTAGGATTTTTTATTGCTAGTTACTATATGTCCTTTTCAGATGATACCAGATCATTTGTGGATAATATTAACAGAACCCTGATAACGATTTTACTATTTTGGATCATTCATCAAATTATTGAACCTATTTCATACATTCTCAGCGGATTAGGAAAAATTCTGACTAGAGAGTTAATTGGATGGATTATCAAATCGTTAAAAATATTAATTTTTATTTTAGGAGCAGCTGCAGTTCTAGAATTATGGGGAATTAAAATAGGTCCGATAATTGCTGGTCTTGGTCTCTTTGGTGTTGCAGTTGCTTTAGGTGCACAAGATTTATTTAAAAACTTAATATCAGGTATTTTGGTTTTGGTTGAAAAACGTTTTAAAATGGGAGACTGGATTCTAGTCGAGGGTATCATTGAGGGGATAGTTGAAAAAATTGGATTTAGATCCACAACAATTAGAAAATTCGACAAATCTTTAGCTATAATTCCAAATTTCCAATTTGCTGAAAATGCTGTGATAAATGTAAGTCAAACCACTAATTGGATAATTAGTTGGATTATTAATCTTCAATACGACACAACTGTTGATCAGCTAAAAAAAATTAGAGATGAAATAGAAGATTATATAAAAACGCACGAAGACTTTAATACAGAACTTGGTTATGCAGTAAGAATAGATAAATTTGCGGAAAGCTCTATAGATATGTATGTACGATGTTTCACAAAAACTAATGAATGGGAGAAGTGGTTATCAGTAAAAGAGAGATTGGCAATACAGATTAAACAAATTGTTGAAAAAAATGGCGCTGCTTTTGCATTTCCGAGTCAATCAATTTATGTAGAAAAAAAATGATTGCATTATTTTATTTAGTGCTTCAGGTTTTGAAACTTTACACCTATGTAGTTATTGCTAATGTAGTAATAAGTTGGCTTGTGGCTTTCAATGTATTAAATACATCAAATAGATTTGTTTATTTAGTTTTAGATTTTACTTACAGATTAACAGAACCATTATTATGGCGTATAAGAAGGTTTTTACCTAATCTTGGTGCTTTTGATATTTCTCCAATCATTCTTCTTTTGTTGATATGGTTTGTAGAAGTGTGTATGAAGCTTTACTTAGCACCAGTTTTATTTAACTAAATATGATTTTGATTGATGGAAAAAAAGAAGCAGCAAACTTAAGAGAGGAATTAAAAAAAGAAGTTTCTCAGCTAAAAACGAAATATAATAAGGTTCCCGGCCTTACAGTTATTTTAATTGGAGATCTTGCACCAAGCCAAATTTATGTGCGAAATAAAGAAAAATCTGCAAAAGAGGTCGGATTAAAATCTGAGGTAATTAGATATCCAGACAGCGTTGAAGAAATTACAATATTAAAAAAAATTGATGAATTAAATAGAGACGAAAAAGTATCTGGTATTTTAGTGCAATTACCATTGCCAAAGCATATTAATAAAAAAAAAGTTATAGAAGCAATAATTCCTGAAAAGGATGTTGACGGATTTCATCCTATGAATGTTGGAAATCTTTCATCAGGATACGAAAGTTCGGTTCCTTGCACACCTTTAGGATGTTACTTGTTAATTAAAAAAATTGAGCCTAATTTGTCTGGAAAAAAAGCTGTAATAATTGGTAGGTCAAATTTAAATGGTAAACCGATGACACAACTACTTTTAAAAGAGAATTGCACAGTAACAATAACCCATTCAAAAACTAAGGACCTAAAAGGTGAGTGTTTAAAAGGTGATCTAGTTGTAGCAGCTGTTGGCATACCAGAGTTAGTTAAAGGCGACTGGATTAAAAAAGGTTCAATTGTAATAGACGTAGGAATTAATAAAACCGAAAAAGGTATTGTTGGTGATGTTGCTTTTAATGAAGTTTCAAAGATTGCCAAAGCTATCACACCAGTTCCTGGTGGAGTAGGTCCAATGACTATTGCTTGTTTATTAAAGAATACTATTGAGTGCTTTAAAAGATCACAAAGTTAATTATCTCAACTTCTTTTTATGGAAATTAATAAATCGTTCTACATTTTTTTTATTAAAACTTTTATTCTCCTCAAAAGAAACATTTTTAAGCGAATAAGCTTTACTATTAGTAACTCTTGAAACAATTGTTGTATTTCCTTTATAAAGTTTTAGTTTAATGGAACCATTAACTTTATTTCTTTTTAAATCTATAATTTTTTGCAATTTAAATCTTTCTTTTGAAAACCAATAACCATTGTAAATTAACTCAGCGTATCTTGGCATAATACTTTCTTTTAAATGCATTGTTGATTTATCTAATGAAACTGTCTCAATTGCACGATGTGCAATTATCAGCAACGTTCCACCTGGAGTTTCATAAACACCTCGAGATTTTATTCCCAAAAATCTATTTTCAACTAAATCCACTCGTCCTATACCATTAGTTCCGGCTAGATGATTTAGTCTCTTTAATAGTATTGCAGGAGATAATTTTTTTCCGTTCAAACCTATCGGATCGCCTTTTTTAAAATTTATAGTTACATAAGTTGCTTTGTTTGGAGCCTTTTCAGGTGAGACAGTTCTTTGAAATATAAATTCTGGTGCTTGATTTTTTGGATTTTCTAAGACTTTTCCTTCAGTTGATGTATGAAATAAATTATCATCAATAGAAAAAGGTGGTTCACCTTTTTTGTCTTTTGGTATTGGAATTTTATTTTTTTTGGCATATTTGATGAGATCAGTTCTAGACTTTAAATTCCAAATACGCCATGGAGCAATTACTTTTATTTTTGGATTAAAAAAATAGTAACCAAGTTCAAATCTTACTTGATCGTTTCCTTTTCCTGTAGATCCATGTGAAACAGCGTAAGCTTTAAATTTTTTAGCAACCTTGATTTGTGCTTTTGCTATCAAAGGTCTGGCTATAGACGTCCCTAATAAATATACACCTTCGTAAACAGCGTGACCTCTAATCATTGGGAAAACATATTTTTTAACAAACTCCTCTTGTAAATCTTCAATTATCAGATTTTTAACACCTAAATTTTTAGCGTTATATATAATTTTTTTTTTATTTATTTCTTGTCCGATATCAGCTGTGTAAGTGATTACATCGGCGTTAAAATTTTCTTGAAGCCATTTTAAAATGATAGAAGTATCAAGGCCACCAGAATAGGCTAAAACAATTTTTTTTTTATGCTTTTTTTTAGCCGCAGTTTTTTTTTGCTTCATTATAAGCTTTTGTAAAACCTAGCAATGAATAATGATCAATTGTTTGTGAGCCTGACGAGTTATATCCTGAAACCATTATTCTAGATCCTTTTTTCATTGTTCTAATCATTTTTTTTTCAACTTTATTATCAGCTATCCATGCAAAATCTGCTTGCGAAATATCAAATTTGTATTTGAACTTACCTGACTTTGCAGTTATTGAATTTTGTTTATTGAACTCATATCCTGCAGTAAGACTAATTTCATCTACAATTTTTTCATTAGGCCTGAAAGTAACAAATAATCTCGAATCCCTCTTATTTGTTTTAGGCGACTGAAGCACAGGTTTTGATTGAGCAAAGCAAACAATGCCATCAGATTTTGTTAAAACCAAAGTTTCCCAGTCTTTAAACTTGCCAACCTTCTTAACTTCTTCGGCCATTAAGCTGAAAGGAAATAATATTAAAATTGCACTTATAATAATTTTGTTAATTATGGACATGGATTTGGATATAATTTTTGAACATTGTTTATATTTTTTAAAATTTCCTCAGAAAGACTAACATTTACACTTTCTATGTTAGTTTTCAACTGCTGCATAGTCGTTGCTCCAATTATTACGCTAGTTACAAATGGTTGAATTTCGCAAAATTTAAGTGACATTTGAGCCATATCTAAATTATATTTTTTAGAAATCTGATAGTATTCCTCTACAGCATTTTCTCGATTTGGTTTATTGTATCTAGTCCAAAAATTATCATCATGGCCTAGTCTAGATTTTTTTGGTTTTTTGTTATTTCTGTATTTTCCTGTTAGATGACCAATAGCTAATGGGGAATAAGCTAAAAGTCCTATTTTATCTCTAATAGAAATTTCAGCTAGCCCAACTTCGTATGATCTATTAAGCAGGTTGTAAGGGTTCTGAATTGACATCATTCTAGGAAGTTTTTTTTCCTTAGATATTTCAAGAAATTTATTTACGCCCCAAGGAGTTTCGTTTGATAGACCGATGTATCTTATTTTTCCATCTTCAATAAATTTTTGTAAACTTTCTAAAATTTCCTCAAATTTATTCCAATTCTCATCGTCAGTGTGCTGATAACCAAGTGTCCCAAACATATTAGTATTTCTTTCAGGCCAGTGTAATTGATATAAGTCTATGTAATCTGTCTGAAGTCTTTTTAGACTGCCTTCAATTGCATCTGTTAAGTTTTTCTTACCATATTGGTTTCCACCACCGCGGACATAAGATCTCATCGGACCACAAACTTTTGTAGCTAGAATTACCTCTTTTCTTTTTTTAGATTTTTTAAACCAGTTACCTATAATAATTTCGGTATGCCCAAAAGTCTCTTCTTTAGGAGGTATAGAATATAATTCTGCAGTATCCCAAAAATTAACTCCTTGATCAATTGCATAATCCATTTGTTGGTATCCCTCTTCTTGTGAATTTTGCTCACCCCAAGTCATCGTGCCGAGACATATTGTGCTAACTTTTAAGTCAGTATTTCCTAGTTTTTTATAGTTCATTACTAATAAGACTTCTTGAAAACATTTTAAAAAATTACTATATATACATCAACATGAACTTTAATAAACAAAACATCTTTCAAGCAACAGAGGCAAAAAAAACATTAGTTTGGGACGCCGGGCTAAGATCTTACATGCTCAAAATATACAACTATATGGCAACTGGTGTTTTGTTAACTGGTATAATCGCTTTATTATCTTTTAAACTTTCAGTAGAGACCGGTTCAAACGGAGCTATCATAGGATTTACACCTATGGGTGAAGCTTTATTTTTTTCAGGATTAAAGTGGGTGGTTATGTTGGCCCCTCTAGGAGTAGTATTTTATATGAGCTTTGGCATAAATAAAATGAGTTCAGCAAAAGCGCAAACAGTGTTTTGGATTTTTGCTGCTTTAATGGGATTATCTTTGTCTTGGATATTACTTGTTTATACAGGAGTAAGTGTTGCAAGAGTTTTCTTTATTACTTCAGCAACTTTCGGTGCGATGAGTATTTACGGTTACACAACTAAAAGAGATCTTACAAAGCTTGGTTCGTTTTTAATGATGGGTTTAATTGGAATAATAATTGCATCACTAGTAAATATCTTTCTAAAATCAGCAATGATGTATTTTATTGTTTCAATATTGGGCGTATTGATATTTGTAGGATTAACGGCTTACGATACGCAAAAAATAAAAAATATGTATTCAGCATCTGACAGTGGTGAGATGATAGGTAAAAAGGCTGTAATGGGTGCATTGACGCTGTACTTAGATTTTATAAACCTATTTATAATGTTATTGAGATTATTCGGACAAAGAAGATAATTTTTTTACTTAATTTTTTTCCAATTTGTTTTCAAAATTAAACTTTCTAAACTTGAGGAATTATTTATAATTTTCCCATTCGAGTCTGTTATTGAGTATTTCAAGTTTTGATTAATTGGTTTAAAAGTTTTACAAATTTTGTAAACAGCGTTTTCGGCTGCATTCTTAAAAACGCTAAACGTAACTTTTTTACTAGAAATAGCTAAGCCGTAGTCTTTCCAGGATCCATTTGAAACCATTTTTGCATATAAATTTAAAATAGATTTTAGTTCATCTTTTTCAAAAAAATAATTCTTATCTGTTTTGAATGCATTATTTACAACTAATTTTAAATTTCTATTCATCTAATTTATACTTATTAATTATATTGAATTGAAAAGCGGTGAAAATAAAAGTTATTGGAAGCATACCCCAGACTTTAAAATTTACCCAAAACTCTTCTGATTGGGTCCTCCATATAATTTCATTTAAAATTGCCAAACCAATGAAAAATAATGCCCATCTTTTATTTAAAATCTTCCATCCCTCATCTTGGATCTTTAATGCACTTCCTAGAAGTTTTTTTAGAACTGGCTCACGTGTAAAAAGTTTCCCAAATATTAATCCTAGAGCAAATAAAATATTAATTATTGTCGGTTTAATATATATAAAAATCGGATTTTTAAAATATATCGTTAAGCCGCCGAAAAGTGTGATCAGAATTCCACCAAGCAAAGGCACCATTGGAATTTTTTTTTCTATTTTCCAAACAATAGCTAGAGCAATCAATGTTGCTAAAATAAAAGGAGGAATTGCAATTTCTAAATTTTTTTCATTTTTATAATAAAATGTAAAGAATACTAGTAGAGGGCCAAAATCTGTGACAAATTTGTAAAAAGATTTATTCACACAAAGATATTAACAGATTTGAAAATTAATAATATTTTTTTTATTGATTTTCTTATTTAAATACCCATATTTATTATTATGACAATTCAAAAAGCAAAATTTTCAATAGGTGATGTAGTCAAACATAAGCACTTTGATTTTCGAGGTGTAATATATGATGTTGATTTTAAATTTAACAATTCTGAGGAATGGTACCAATCTATTCCAAAAAACGTAAGGCCAAGAAAAGACCAACCATTTTATCATCTTTTAGCCGAAAATGATGATCTTACTTATGAAGCTTACGTATCTGAGCAAAATTTGCTATTTGATGACTCAGAAGAGCCAATAAAACACCCTCTAGTAAATGAGATTTTTTCAGGAAAAAGAGGATCTAGCTACTTTAAACAATCTAATTAACATCTTTTTTCAAACACAATTGGTTCAAATGTTGGTCACACAAAGTATGTATATTTTCATTATATTCTGATCAAGAGTGTAAACGTTTCCCTTAAGATTATCTCCCTCACATTCTTGATCAGAACAAGACCCTTTATCTCACTTTGAAAAATTAAATTTTCAAATATAAATACTTCAATGAAATTTATTAAAAACTATCAATTTAGCTTGGTACAAAAATCTCAAAAAATTGTTTTGTACTTATTTTTAATTATCTTAGCTCTTGGTTTATTTGAGGCCTTGATATTATCTCCACAAGATTACTTACAAGGCGACTCTGTACGAATAATGTATGTTCATGTTCCTTCGGCATGGATTTCACTCGGTATATTTTCCTTAATGGCATCTCTCTCTGTTATGGTAATTATTTTTAAAAACAAAGTATTTTTTTTAGTTGCAAAAAGTTTGGCGCCATCTGGATTTATATTTAGCCTGGTTGCTTTGGTAACAGGTTCGATATGGGGTAAACCGACATGGGGAACTTGGTGGGCTTGGGACGCAAGAATCACTTCAATGTTAATACTATGTATTTTCTATTTAATGTACCTGATAGCATGGAGAATTTTTGAGAATAAAGATTATGTAACTAAAATAACTTCATTTATAGCAATTCTTGGATTTATAAATATTCCAATTATAAAATTTTCTGTTGATTGGTGGTCAACTTTACATCAGCCTTCATCGGTAAATATATTCTCTGAAACCACCATACATTCCTCAATGCTAATACCCCTAGGCATCATGACTGCGGCATTTGCCCTATTTTCATTGCTTATTTTTTTAATGAAATATAATACAGAATTGATAAAAATTAAAAATAAAGGCTTAGATAGATTATGATTTCAGAATTTTTTTATATGAACGGCTACGGTTATTATGTTCTCTCTTCGTTTTTATTCACGCTTGCTTGTTTTCTTGGACTTTACTTAATAACAAAATCGCAACTTGCAAAAGAACAAAATAAATTTAATGTTAAATTTGGTGAATTAAACTCTGAACAAGTAAAAGAGGCTAAAAAACAAAAAATTTACAAAGAAATAATAGCGGCAGAGATATATTCTAAAATTTAACTTTTGAAGTATGTATAATAAAAAAGTTAAGTTAAGAGCCTTATTTCTATTTCTCTCTATAGCGTCAATAATATTAATCGTTTTTTTAGTACTCAAATCTCTAGAGGAAAATGTTGTTTATTTTCTTTCTCCCACAGAAATTAAAAATTTAAATGAAACAACTACAGAAAAAATTAGAGTAGGTGGAATGGTCAAAGACAATTCGATACAAATTAATTCTGAAAAAATAAATTTTATTATTACTGATTTTAAAAATGAAATTAATGTTATTTATTCAGGAATTGTTCCAAATCTTTTTCAAGAGGGCAAAGGTGTTGTAGCTGAGGGTATTCTTAAAGATAAAAATTTCTTTAAAGCAGAAAAGGTACTGGCTAAACATGATGAGAAATACATACCCCCAGAGGTAAAAGCCAGCATGGGAGAAGAGTAAATTGATTTTAAATTATATAGGTAACTTTGCTCTTTTGTTTTGTTTAATAATTTCATTAATAATATTTATTACATCCATATCAAGTTTAAATAATGAATATTTTTTTTTAAAAAAAAACTTAAATGAATTACTATTTTTTAAATTTTTCTTTGCTATGTTAAGTTTTTTCAGCCTTATAGTTTTATTTATTAACTCTGAGTTTAGTAATGAAACAGTTTTAAATAACTCACATATTTCAAAACCTTTGTTTTATAAAATTTCAGGCACTTGGGGTAATCATGAGGGTAGTTTACTTCTATGGTTATTAATATTGACTTTTTTTGCTTTTTTTTATTTCCTAAAATCTAAAAATAGACCCACAGATGAGAGATTATTAACAATAATATTTCAAGAGTTAATAATTTTAGGCTTTCTTTTTTTCTTATTAAAAACTTCTAACCCTTTCAATATAATTTATCCTGTACCAAAAGAAGGATTAGGGCTGAATCCAATTTTGCAAGATCCATTGTTGGCTATTCATCCTCCTGTTCTCTATTTAGGATACGTCACTACTTCAATTGTATTTTCTTCTTCATTAGCTGGATTAATAAAAGGAAACATAAATAATTTGTGGGCCAAAGATATTAAAAAGTGGGTTTTTATATCCTGGACATTTTTAACCTTAGGAATTCTACTTGGATCTATTTGGGCTTACTATGAACTAGGCTGGGGAGGTTTTTGGTTTTGGGATCCAGTTGAAAATATTTCTTTAATGCCTTGGCTAAGTCTTACTGCACTTGTACATTGTGTATTAGTATTAGAAAAAAGATCAATTTTACATTCGTGGACCGTAATACTCTCAATAATAACTTTTACATTAGGTATTTGTGGAACCTTTCTAGTTCGATCTGGAATATTAAATTCAGTCCACACTTTTGCAAATGATCCAGAAAGAGGATTATATATATTATTCTTTTTATTTTTTCTTATTTTTTTGTCAGTTTTAATTTATTTTATTTATGAAGATAAACTAGAGCTAAATAATAAAAATTTAAATTTTTACTCAAAAGAAACTTCAATAATCTTAAACAACTGGTTTGTAATGTATTTTTTATCAGTTATTTTGATTGGCACAGTTTATCCAATATTTTTAGAAGTTATATCAAATGAAAAGATTTCAGTAGGTCCACCATTTTTTAACAAATTGATTATCCCATTTTTGATTCCATTCTTAATATTTATGTCAGTCGGTCCAAATCTAAAATGGATAAAAAATGATAATTTTTCAAACAAAATAAAATTAATAATTATATTTATTTTAAGTATTGTTTCGTCAATATTAGTCTCGAAATTTTTTGGAAATACCACATTAAATATCACAATTTTATTAGTTGCTTGCTTTTATCTTTTCTTTACTACTATTAAAGACTTTATGAAGAAGAATTTTAAAAATTATGCACAAACAATTTCTCATTTTGGTTTCAGCCTCTTAGTTTTAAGTATACTGATGAACAGTATTTTCTCAAAGGAGATTACTTCAAACATGCGTGTTGGGGATGAAATTAAGTTCACTGATAAAATTATAAAATTACAAAAACTTGAAAACACTGCTGAGGCAAATTTTTTAAAGTTGATTGCCTATTTCAAGATTGAAGAAAAAAATAAAACAGATTTAGTTTTAGAACCAGAAATTCGAATTTACGATAAACCAGAAACCATAACAAGTGAGGCAGCTATTAAGACAGACATTTTTAAAGATAGATTTATAGTTGTTAATCTAGTCAAAGAAAATGAATATTTAAATGTAAGATATCAAGAAAAACCTTTTATGGTTTGGATTTGGATCTCTGCGATTTTGATTTCTTTGGGTGGTGTTATTAATATTTTTAAAAAAAATGAAAAACCAATATTATAAATTTTCTATCGTAACTTTTTTTATATTTATATTTTTAATTTTTTATTACGGATTAAAACAAAAAAATTTTTATACACCAGAGGATATAAGTATTAAAACATTGCCAAATTTATTTCTAAAAGATTTTTATACTAACAACGAAACCTCTTTTAACGATATTTTGATAGATAGTAATTATTATCTAATAAATATTTGGGCCTCATGGTGTTTACCATGTAGGGAGGAACATACGTATTTAGTACAACTAAAAAAAAATTCACCAATTAAAATAATTGGCATTAACTACAAAGATAAAAAAGATAATGCATTAAAATTTCTTGATGAATTTGAAAATCCATATTTCACTATATTAAATGATAAAAATGGAACAGCTTCAATTGAAATTGGAGCCTATGGAGTTCCTGAGAGTTTAATTTTAAATAAAGAAAAAAAAATTATAAAAAAAATTATCGGTCCAATTGACAAAAAAAAATTTAATGAAATTAAAAAACTATTAAAAAAATGAAAATTAAATTAATTATATCTATATTTTTTTTATTTTTTACATTTTTCAATTCTTCAATTTCTGATGAATTAAAATTAGAAAATAAAATTAATAAAAATTTAAGATGTTTAATTTGTCAAGGACAATCTATTTATGACTCTCAATCTGACTTTGCTGAGAGCATGAAGCTAGTCGTAAAACAAAAAATTAATTCTGGAATGAGTGAGGAGGAGATATACTCATTTTTTAAAATGCAATATGGCGAGTGGATTTTGTATGATCCTCAATTCAACACTAAAAATTTTGCCCTTTGGTTGCTTCCAATTGTTATATTTTTGGTCGGTGGAATAATAATATTGGCCAAATTTGGAGTTTTAAAGAAAAGATAATAAGCTATATTATAAATATAAAATTATGAAAAATATATTTCAATTTCTTTTTTACATAGTTTTGGTTATCTCTTTTAATGTAACCTCTCTTAAAAGTGATGAGGTAAAAGATTTAATTGATCCCCATGAGTATAATTTTTATACAGGTATGTTTGATTTCAGTGATGAGGGAAAAAAATCTACTCTTGTAGGAATTCAACATCAAAATGAAGATTTATATAAAGATACTTTTTTAGGAACTATTTCACCTGTGACAGGTTTTTTAGTAACAGGAGACACTGCTACATATTTATATACTGGCGTTCAGGCAGAGTACAACTTAGGTAAAATAAATCTTACACCAAGTTTTACACCTGGATTATATGGTCAAGGTGATGGTAAAGATTTAGGTCATATTGTTGAGTTTAAAAGTGAATTACAATTTTCATTAGATTTGTTTAAGAATTCTGAATTAGGTTTTTCATACAATCATATTTCTAATGCTAGTCTTGGAGAAAAAAATCCTGGGGCAAATAGTTATATGTTTAATTTCATGAAAAAATTTTAAATTTTACCCATGAGATTAAAAGATTGTCATAACTTTCAAGATTTTAGGAAATTAGCTGAAAAAAAACTCCCAAGTCCTATATTTCACTACATTGATGGTGCTGCTGACGATGAAATTACATATAGTCGGAATACGTCAGCTTTTAATGATGTAGACCTTGTACCAAATGTTTTACGTGGAGTAGAAAATGTTGATTTATCAACCACAATTTTTGGAAACAAAATTGATCTACCTTTCTATTGTTCTCCTACAGCTTTGCAGAGACTTTTTCACTATGATGGTGAAAGAGCAGTTGGTAAAGCAGCAAAAAAATTTAATACTATGTTTGGGGTTTCAGCTCTAGCAACAGTTAGTGTGGAGGAAATTTCTTCTATGATTGATACTCCTAAAATGTTTCAATTTTATTTTCACAAAGACAGAGGTTTAAACGACTCTTGTTTAGAACGTGCTAAAGCAGCAAAGTTTGATGTTATGGCTTTGACAGTAGATACAATTACAGGAGGAAATAGAGAGAGAGATCTTAGAACTGGTTTTACATCTCCACCAAAATTAACATTAGCAAGTTTATTTAGTTTTGCCACAAAACCAATGTGGGGAATAAACTATCTTACAAAAGGTAAGTTTGAGTTACCTCATTTACAAGATTATGTAAAAGAAGGCACAAGTACCAATACATCAATTGGTAATTATTTTTCCACCATGTTAGATCAGTCAATGAATTGGAAAGATGCTGAAAAATTATGCGCTCAATGGAATGGCCATTTTGCTCTTAAAGGAGTAATGAGTGTAGAAGACGCAAAAAAAGCAGTTGATATTGGATGTACTGGTATAATGGTTTCAAATCATGGGGGAAGACAACTTGATGGCTCTAGATCCCCATTCGACCAGTTAGCTGAAATTGTTGACGCTGTTGGTGATAAAATTGATGTTATTTGTGAAGGTGGATTTCAAAGAGGCACACACATGTTGAAAGCTTTGTCGCTAGGTGCAAAAGCATGTGCTGGTGGGAGACTATATTTGTATGCATTAGCAGCAGCTGGACAAGCAGGTGTCGAAAGAGCATTAGGTCAATACAAAGCTGAATTAGAAAGAGATATGAAACTTATGGGATGCACTAAAATAAGTGATCTCAGTAGAAAAAACTTAAGATTTAGAGTTTAATGAATATTGCTGATTGTAGAAATTTCAACGATTTTAGAGAACTTGCAAAAAAAAAACTTCCTGCACCTATTTTTCATTATATAGATGGTGGTGCTGACGATGAAGTTACACTAAGAAGAAATACTAGTGCTTTTGATGATTGTGATTTAATCCCAAATATTCTAGCGAGCGTTGGTAAACCAGATTTATCAACAACAATTTTTGGCAGGAAAATAGACATGCCTATTTTTCTTTCCCCAACTGCAATGCAAAGATTATACCATCCAGATGGGGATAAAGCCTCAGCAAGAGCAGCTGAGAAATTTGGTACCTTCTACAGCATGTCGACAATGGCAAATAATTCTATTGAGGAAATATCAAATATCTCAAGTGGTCCCAAATTATTCCAGCTTTATGTTCACAAAGATAAATCAATTACTGACGACTTATTGGATAGATGTAAAAGGTCAGGTTTTGATGGTATGTGTCTTACCGTAGATACTTTGGTTGCAGGAAATAGAGAGAAGGATCATAGAACTGGATTTACAACTCCTCCTAAACTTACCCTAAGCAGTTTGATAAGTTTTGCATTAAGACCGTCATGGGTATTGAAATATATAACAAATAAAAAATTTGAATTATCTAATGTTAAAAAAAAAACTGATAAAGGAACTAATATCGCAAAATCAGTAATAGATTATATCAATGAACAATATGACCCTAAGATGAACTGGAAAGATGCAGAGTATTGTGTAAAAAGATGGAATGGACCATTCGCATTAAAGGGAGTTATGTCTGTAGACGATGCAAAGCGTGCAATTGATATAGGATGTACAGCCATAATGATATCAAATCATGGAGGAAGACAGCTAGATGGTTCTCGTTCTCCTTTTGATCAAATAAAAGCTATCTCAGATGCTGTCGGTGATAAATTAGAAATTATACTTGATGGAGGTGTGAGGAGAGGTACACATGTTCTTAAAGCCTTGGCAGCTGGTGCAAAAGCTTGTAGTTTTGGCAAAATGTTTCTGTTTTCTTTGAGCGCAGGTGGTCAACAAGGCGTTGAACATTTATTAAAAATGATGCATGATGAAATAAATAGAAATATGATTTTGATGGGTTGTAAAAATTTATCGGAGTTAAACAATTCAAAATTAATTTATAGAAAGTAGAATGGAGATTTTAAATGAAGTTAGCAAAAAGTTTAGATAGATTAGGAACGGAAACAGCTTTTAGCGTACTTGCTGAGGCTAAAAAATTAGAGGCTCAAGGTAAATCGATGATACACTTGGGGTTAGGTCAGCCAGATTTTAAAACTCCGAAGCATGTTGTTGATGCTGCTAAAAAAGCCTTGGATGATGGCCATCATGGATATGTGATGTCAAATGGGATTCCTGAATGTAGACAAGCTGTAACTAGATGGATTAAAAAACGTTATAATGCAGACGTCAATGCAGAAAGAATACTAATTATGCCGGGTGGAAAACCTACCATGACATATGCAATCCAGTGTTTTGGTGAGCCAGGGGCAGAAATCATCAATCCAACTCCAGCTTTCCCAATATATGAGTCTATGATAAATTATACAGGGGCAACTTCAGTCAAATATGATTTAACTGAAGATAAAGATCTTAAATTTAGTGCTGAGAAGATTCTTTCTTTGATAACTGATAAAACCAGACTGTTGGTTCTAATAAACCCTAATAATCCAACAGGAAGTTTTGTTGAAAAACAAGAAATTGATAAATTAGCAGAGGGCATAAAAAAACATCCACATGTAACAATTTTAAGTGATGAGATTTATAGTCGACAAATATTTGATGGAAAAGAAATGCCTTCTTTTTTCAACTATCCAGAATTGAGAGATAGATTAATAGTTCTAGAAGGATGGAGTAAAGCTTACTCTATGACCGGTTGGAGATTGGGTTGGAGTTTTTGGCCAGAACATTTAGTTGAGCATGTAAATAAATTATTAATTAACAGTGTTTCATGCGTAAATGCTGCTGCTCAGTTTGCTGGTATTGCTGCTCTTGATGGACCAGATGACTCCATTCATGAAATGATGGAAAAATTTACTGCCAGACGAAAACTTATTCATGAAGGATTAAATAGCTTGCCAGGTGTTGAATGTAGTTTACCAGGAGGAGCTTTTTATGCTTTTCCAAAAGTAATAGGAACAGGTATGAATGGAGCTGAATTCTGTAAAAAAGCTATGCATGAGGCAGGAGTTGCAATTGTACCTGGAACTGCATTTGGAAAAAGCTGTAATGACTACGTAAGATTTAGTTTTGCAGCATCAAGAGATAACATTTCACAAGCCCTTGAAAACGTTAAAAAAATGTTAGGATAAGTTTATTTTTGCTAATAGGCTTGTTATACTAATTTAATGAATAACCCTTCTTTAAAACAAGAACTTACAAGTCTATTAAAAGATAGATTCTCGTTATCTCAATCAACTAGAGCGAATTACGCGAGAGGTGAGGATACATATGACCCTATACTTTCACAAGCAGTAGTATTCCCAGAGACAAACGAAGAAGTTTCTGGAATTTTAAAACTTTGTAATGATCACAAAGTTCCAGTAGTGCCTTTTGGAACAGGAACCTCTTTAGAAGGTAACGTGGTTGGTAATGATAAGGGAATAACAATTTCTTTAGAAAAAATGGATAAAATTTTAAGTGTTAATGTGTCTGATTTTGATTGTAGAGTTCAAGCAAATGTAACAAGAGAAAAATTAAATGAATATTTAAGAGAGGATGGAGTTTTTTTTCCGATAGATCCAGGTGCTAACGCTGCAATAGGTGGGATGGCATCAACATCAGCCTCAGGAACTATGGCTGTAAAATATGGAACAATGAAATCAGTTATTACCGGTTTAACAGTAGTTCTGCCTAATGGAGAAATAATAAAAACAGGTAGCAGAACGAAAAAAACTTCAGCTGGATATAATCTTACAAATTTATTTATCGGTTCAGAGGGTACACTTGGAATTATAACTGAAGTTCAACTTAGATTATCTCCAATACCAGAAAATATGATGAGCGCTATATGTCATTTTAATACGCTAGAAGAAGCTGTTCAGACAGCGCAAGAAACAATCCAGTATGGGATTCCAATCGCAAGGATTGAAATGCTGAATAAAGATCAAATGGATATAAGTATTAACTACTCAAAACTTAAAGATATTAAAACTTTACCTACATTGTTTTTTGAATTTCATGGAACTGAGATCTCTAATAAGGAGTCAGTTAAAATTGTAGAGGAAATTTCAAAAAACAATAATGGTAGTGCATTCAAATGGGCGGATACGTTAGAGGAAAGAAATCATCTCTGGAGAGCAAGATGGGATGTTTATTATTCCGTTAAAGCATTAGTAGACAACGGAAGAGTTTACTCAACTGATGTATGTGTGCCTATATCAAAAATTACCGAATGCGTTAAATTTGCAGAAACAGAGGTTAAAAAGTTCGGTCTGAGGGCGCCAATGGTTGGCCATCTTGGAGATGGAAACTTCCATGTTCTATTTCCTTATGATCCTAAAGATAAAACTGTTTATAAAAAAATAAGAGAATTTAGCGATTTATTAATAGACAAAACTTTAGAACTTGAGGGTACAATTACTGGAGAACATGGAGTAGGACTTCATAAAAAAAGCTACTTATTAAAAGAGCATCCAGATAATATACCTGTCATGAAAACTATTAAGAGAAGCCTGGATCCAAACAACATAATGAACCCTGGCAAAATTTTCGATATAAATTAAACTATGAAAAAAATTCTTGTTACGAGAAGACTTTTAAGATCTAACGAAGATAGAATTAAAGGGCTTTATGATGCAAACTTAAATTTAAATGACGAGCTCTACTCTCAAGACAAGCTTATAGAATTGAGCCAGGGATGTGATGGAGTATTATCAGCTCTAACAGATAAATTAGACGAGAAAACAATAAATCGCCTACCTGATAGTGTAAAAATTTTATCTAATTTTGCTGTAGGCTTTGGAAATATAGATTTAGAGGCAGCAAAGAAAAGAAATATAATCGTTACAAATACTCCAGAAGTTTTAACTGATGCTACAGCTGAAATTGGTGTACTTTTAATACTTGGAGCATGTAGAAGAGCATCTGAGGGTATTCAAGGCGCAAGAGACGCGGACTGGAAATGGTCAGCAGATTATCTGATTGGAAAGCAATTAACTGGTGCGAGACTTGGAATTTTGGGCATGGGAAGAATTGGACAAAAGATAGCAAAAATTGCAAAGTCTTTAGGAATGATAGTTCATTACCACAATCGATCTAAGCTTAGTTCTGATAAAGAAAATGGATCAATCTACCATGACAATCTTAAAAGTTTGATGGAGGTATCAGACGTGCTCTCAGTTTGTTGTCCCGCATCAAAAGAAACAATAAATTTAATAAACAAAGAGACATTGGAATATTTACCAAAAGGTGCTGTGGTTACTAATGTTGCAAGAGGAGACATTGTAGACGACGAGGCTCTTATTGATGCTCTTGACAGAAGAAAAGTTTATGCAGTTGGTTTAGATGTTTACAAAGGGGAGCCAAATTTAAATCCAGGATATTTAAAACACAAAAGCGCTTTCATATTACCTCACTTAGGTAGCGCAACAAAAGAAACCAGAACTGCAATGGCAAATCTCGCCATAGACAATTTAGAAGAGTTCTTTAAAGCAGGAAGCTGTAAAAATAAGGTTAATTAAAAGTACGAAATTCTACTTAAAGTTGTAAATAATTTTGAATAAGTCTATTTAGCAAAAGACTCTTACAACCATTTATGCTTAAATTATCTTAAGTTAATTAACTAAAACTGAGGAGAAATAATGATTAAAGAAAAAAAATCATTGAAGGGAAAAACGCCTTCAAGACGTAAGTTCTTTAAGACTGCGGCTATGGCCGGAGCAGCTGCTGTTGCAATGCCTTATGTTAACTTAGGTGCTGCACAAACTTTAAAAATGCAAGCTGCATGGCCTAGTGGAGCTAACATCTTTTTTGAAATGGCAGGAGATTACTGCAAGATGGTAAGCGACATGTCTGGTGGATCTTTAAAAATTGATCTACAACCAGTTGGAGCAGTTGTTAAGACTAGCGAAATTGGTCAAGCAGTTAGTTCAGGTGCCGTTGATATGGGTCACTGGGTAACAGCTTACTGGTACGGTAAAAATGCTGCGGCATCTTTATTCGGAACAGGACCTTCATATGGTATGTCATCTCAAGAAGTAATGGGATGGATGGAATACGGTGGAGGAAGAGCACTTTATGAAGAAACAATTAAAAAAGTAGGTTTCGACTACACAGGTGTTTTTCATATGCCTATGCCAGCACAACCGTTTGGATGGTTTAAGAAAAATGTAACTAAGGTATCTGATGTTAAAGGCATGAAGTACAGAACAGTTGGTCTTGCTACTAACGTTCTTACTGCGATGGGAATGGTCGTTAGACAGTTACCAGGTGGTGAAATTCAACCAGCTATGAAGACTGGATTGATTGAAGCTGCTGAGTTTAACAACCCAACTTCAGACTCACAGTTTGGTATGCAAGATGTTTCT
This sequence comes from uncultured Pelagibacteraceae bacterium, assembly GCA_902584015.1. Lineage (GTDB taxonomy): Bacteria > Pseudomonadota > Alphaproteobacteria > Pelagibacterales > Pelagibacteraceae > Pelagibacter. The sequence goes on along the minus strand of CACHYG010000013.1, from coordinate 8,313 downwards.
AAGCACTATCACTTAGGAAGCTTCCACCAATCTCAGGAGATGTTTGAAATACCTATCAACAACAAAACATTTAACGGTCTGTCACCAGCTAACAAAGCAATATTAAAAAATGCTGCTTACGCTGCAAACACAGATAATTATTTCAAAGCATTAGTTAGATATTCAGCTGATTTATCTAAATTAATGAATGAACATAAAGTTAATGTTTACCAAACGTCTGATGAGATTTTAGCTCAACAATTAAAAGGTTGGGATAAAGTTATTGGTGATTTCAATAAGAAAGATCCTTTCTTTAAGAAAATCGTTGACTCACAAAAAGCATACGCTAAGAGAGTAATGAAGTACTTGCTGATGAACCAGCCTAATTACAAATTAGCTTATGAAAATGAGTTCGGACCTATTGGAAAAGTTAAAATATAATTATTAACTTAAATATTTAAAAAGGGGACCATTTGGTCCCCTTTTTTTTGTTTGCTTTAATTATATATTTTAACATAAGGTACAGAAATGAAATCTTTCATAAAATTCGCCGACACACTAAGTGCTTCAATGGGTAAAGCATTTTCTTGGTGTATCGTCATTCTTATGGGGGGTACTTGCTATGAAGTTATCATGGCATATGCGTTTAACAGCCCAACATTATGGAACTTTGATTTTAGTTTACAAATGTACGGAGCTATTTTTATGATGGCTGGAGCATACACCTTATCGACCGAGGCTCATGTAAGAGGTGATGTTATTTATAGATTGTTTCCAACCAGAGTGCAGGGTTGGATTGACCTAATTTTATATTTTATATTTTTCTTCCCTGGAATTTTAGCTTTAGCATTTTATGGATATGAATACGCTGCTTTAGCTTGGAAAATAAAAGAAACAAGCTGGAATAGTCCAGCACAAATACAGATTTATATGGCTAAATCTTTAATACCATTGTCTGGAATATTATTAACCATACAAGGTGTTAGTGAGGTATGCAGAGCAATTATTTGTATTAAAACTGGCCATTGGCCTGTCAGAGCATCAGCAGATGCTGAGGAAACTGAAAAAGTATTAATGAGAACTTCGCAAAAGGACGATCAAGCAGATGTTATTTGAACTTACAAATCCTGAAATTGCAATTTTAATGATGGGTTTGTTTCTGTTCGCAGTCTTATTAGGTTTTCCAATTGCATTTACTTTACTAGCTATGGGTGTTGGCTTTGGTTATTATGCTTATTTTGATCCAACTAGAATGGATCATTTATTTGACAACCGGATATTTTCTTTATTGGTATCTAATACCTATACAATAATGGATAATACTGTTTTGACCGCCGTCCCGTTATTTTTATTTATGGGTTATTTAGTTGAAAGGGCAGGTATTGTAGCAAAATTATTCTTTGCAATACGACTAGCATCACACAGACTTCCTGCATCAATGGCAGTTGCAGCACTTGTTACATGTGCATTATTTTCGACAGCAACTGGAATTATTGGTGCCGTGGTTACACTTATGGGTCTTCTTGCCTGGCCAGCGATGATAAGAGCTGGATATGATAAAAAATTTGCATCAGGTGTAATTTGCTCTGGTGGATGTTTAGGGATTCTGATCCCACCAAGTATTATGCTTATTGTTTATGCTGTAATAGCTCAACTATCACCATTAAGGCTTTTTGCTGCAGCTATATTTCCTGGATTAATGTTAGCCGGACTCTACATACTTTATGTAATTATAAGAGCATACTTTAATCCGTCTTTGGCTCCAAAACCTGCTGCAGAGGAAATTCCTCCACGTTCAGAAATTTTAAAAGAAGTTTTGGTTTCGTTTGTTCCATTATTTTCATTGATTATTTTAGTACTAGGAACAATTCTAGCTGGTTTGGCCACACCAGCTGAGGCAGCTGCAGTTGGAGCCTTCGGTGCTTTAGTTCTCTCTTATTTTTATAAATCTTTAAAATGGAAAAATTTTAAAGAGTCTGTATTTTTGACTGCAAAGACAAGTGCTATGATCATGTGGTTATTTGTAGGCTCATGGACCTTTGCATCTGTATTTTCGTACTTAGGTGGACATGAGGTATTTGAGCATTTTTTTAAATCAATGGATATTCAGCCGTGGCAATTTTTAGTTATAACGCAAATAATTATTTTCCTTTTAGGTTGGCCACTTGAATGGACTGAAATCTTGATTATTTTTGTTCCAATCTTTTTACCACTTGTAGAATTTTTTGGTGTAAATCCTTATTTCTTTGCAATGTTAATAGCATTAAATTTACAAACATCTTTTTTGACACCACCAATGGCCATGTCAGCATATTATTTGAAAGGAGTTCAAAGTAGAAATGTTCAATTAATGGAAATATTCAGAGGAATTATGCCTTTCCTTGGAATTGTGATACTTGCAATGGTTTTAATGTACATATTTCCAGGTATAGCACTATGGTTGCCTGATACATTGTTTGCAAACTAATTTTTAAATGATGAATGTCTTTTCATTACCGATATCTCAAATAGCAGAAAAAATAAAAAAGTCCGAAATTACTTGTTTAGAACTTTGTCAAAATTATATTGCACAAATAGAAAAACATGAAAAAGATGTTAAAGCTTGGGCATTTTTTGATAAAAAACTTTTAATACAAAAAGCTGAAGAGGCTGACACTTATAGGAAATCTGGAAAACCCATGGGTCTTTTGCATGGCATTCCTGTGGCATTAAAAGATATAATTGGAACTTATGATATGCCAACGGAATGTGGTACGGTATTGAGAAAAGGTAAAACACAATCTCAAAACTCTGAAATTGTAGATCTTCTTAAATCAGAGGGAGCAATTATAATGGGAAAAACAGCAACATCAGAATTGGCTTATCTTGGTCCACCAGAAACAAGAAATCCTCATGATTACTCAAGAACTCCTGGAGGATCCTCTAGTGGGTCAGCTGCTGTTATTGCGACTCATATGGCTCCCCTATCTATTGGGTCTCAAACTGGAGGTTCAGTTATAAGACCAGCATCTTATTGTGGAGTAGTTGGATACAAACCTAGCTATGGATTAATATCAAGAAATGGAGTTTTAAGAACATCTTATCATCTAGATCACATGGGAGTTTTTGGAAAAACAGTTGAGGACGCAGCCTTGCTTGCTAAAGTTTTAATTAAAAAAGATCAATATGACGAAGCAACTATACATTATTCCTCAGAATTTATGGTGGATGAATGCTTAAAAGGACCAATGTTTGAACCTAAGTTTATATTTTATAAAACAGATAGTTGGAAAAAAATAGATAAAAAATCTCGAGAGTCGTTTGAGTTTTTTATAAAATCTTTTAAAAAAAATATTGAAGTATTTGATACTCCATCTTACTTCAAAGATATAGACAAGTACCATAGAGTAATTCATGAAACAGACTTAGCTAATAATTTTCAAACATATTATAAGAAATCAAAAAATAAACTTTCAAAAGAGATGCAGTCTGCAATAAGTAGAGGAATGAAATATTCTGCAAAAGAGTATTTAGATGCCGTAGATTTTATGAAAAGAAGTTATGAGTCTTACAGAGAAGTATTTGAAGATTATCATGGTGTTTTAAGTCCATGCTCCACAGGAGTTGCAGACAAAGGACTAAAAAGTACGGGAAGTGCAGATTTTAATCGGGTCTGGTCTTATATGCATACACCAGCAATTTCTCTACCTTTACTTCAGGGTGAAAATAATTTACCTTTGGGCATCCAATTAATTGGTGATAAGTATGATGATCATAGATTTCTTGGGGTTGCTAGATGGTTAGAGCAAAAAAGTAAAAAATATAATGAATAAATTTGCAACAATAGTCGGATTGTCTTTTTGTCTTTTCTTTTTAATAGGACTTGCAACAACTCTTACAAGATCAATGATGATAGGTTTCCTTGATGTTTTGCCGGTCTATATATTTATGGGAATCGCAATTGTCATGATGATTTACGAAGCTTTTTTCGATAAAAAATAGTAAATTTCTAATTAATGAAAATCGGAAGCATCGTATTAAATTCCTTTTTAATTTTATTGCTTGTTTACATTTCTATAGTAGTTTTTTTATTTTTTTATCAGAGAAAATTACTCTACCATCCTAGTGAAAATAATTATTTGGATGAAACGCAATTAAATCACAAGATAGAAAAAACATTTATCCAATCAAATGATAAACTTGTTTCTTGGTATTTTAAAAAAAATTCAAAATTTAAAACCGTATTATTCTTTCATGGAAATGCAGGAAAACTTGATAATAGAGTTTATAAACTTAACGAATTATCAAAACTAAATATAAATTATTTGATAATTGCATACAGAGGTTTTAGTGGAAATACAGGAAGCCCATCAGAAAATGGTTTATATGAGGATGCAAATTCTGCAAAAGTTTGGTTAAATAAAAATGGAGTTAAAGATAAAGATATTATCATTTATGGAGAGTCACTTGGAACAGCAGTTGCGGTTGATCTAGCAAGCAGATATAAATTTTCAGGGATTATTTTGGAGTCCCCTTTTACTTCAATGCTAGAACTTGCACAAAAGTATTATCCTATAATTCCTGTTAAACTAATTCTTAAAGATAAGTATGAAAGTAAAAAAAAACTTAATGGTATTAAATCTCCTGTATTAGTAATGCACGGCGGAAAAGATAATATTGTCCCCTTTTATATGGGTCAGCAAATATACGAGGCTTTATCAGTACCAAAGTTTGCTTATTTCAATGACCAAGACGATCATATGATGGAATATAATAAGGAATTAATAGCTTCTGTTAAAAAGTTTTTAGAACAAATTAATTAATATTTACAAATGAATTGGCAAATTTTTCTGCTTCAAAAATCTGTAAATCATCCTCTTTCTCACCTAGACCTAATGCAATAATTGGTAATTTATATTTTTTAGCCAAAGCTATTAAAATGCCACCTTTTGCAGTTCCATCAAGTTTAGTCATTATTAATCCTGTAATTGGAATTATTTTATTAAATTCCTCGACTTGATTAATCACATTTTGGCCAGATGTAGCATCCAAAACTAACAATACTTCGTGAGGAGCTTTTGGGTCAATTTTCTTTGTTACATTTGCTATTTTTTTATACTCTTCCATTAAATTCTTTTTATTTTGTAGTCTTCCAGCAGTATCTATTAAAACATGGGTAAAATTTTTACCTATCGCTTCTTCAACAGCTTTATATGCAACAGAAGCTGGGTCAGAGCCTTGAGAAGATTTAATGATATCTACATCAATTTTTTTTGCCCAATTTTCTAACTGTTCAATTGCTGCAGCCCTAAATGTATCTGAAGCTGAAAAAATAATCTTATTACCATTATTTTTTAAAATTTTTCCAATTTTTCCTATCGTAGTTGTCTTACCTACGCCATTAACACCAGAGACAAGTACAGCATTCAAATCAGTTTTATTGGAGAAAAAATTACTATTTTCGAGAGGTGACATTAAACTAATAATGTAATTCTTAAGAATTAAATTTATTTCTTCTAATTTATCTTTATTTGGATCAATTTTTTTTTCTGCAATTATTTTTTTAATTTCCCCTGAAGCTATAACACCCACATCTGATTGTATTAAAAATTCTTCTATTTCATCTAAAGTTTTATCATCAATCTCTTTTTTAATAATTATTTCCTTTAGTCCAGAAGAAAAACTTGAGGCAGTTTTTTGTAAACCTATTTTGAATTTTTCAAAAATACCCATTTTATAATTTTAAATTTATATTTTTGACCTCTGAAACTGGTCCAGTCATAAAAATATTATTATATTTATCTACCTCAATATTTAAAACACCTTCTTTAAAATTTATGTTAACTTTATTATTAATTAAATTTTTCTTTAAGGCAGCAACAGCAGATGCGCACGCTGCTGTACCACAGGCTTTAGTAAGTCCTGCCCCTCTCTCCCACACATTTACGGTTATATTGTCTTTATCTTTGACTTCAGCAAATGTTACATTTGTTTTTTCGGGAAATAGATCATGGTTTTCAATTTTAGGACCAATTATTTTTAAATCATAATCAAAACAATTTTTTACGAAAAAAATTATATGTGGGTTCCCCACGTTCACACAAAATCCATTAGAAAATGTTTTGTCATTTATTTTTAAAGACACATCAGCAGGATTTGTTTTTTTTGATAATGGAATATCCTCAAAACTTAACAAAGGTTTTCCCATTTCAAGCTCAACTTGTAAATCTCCAACTATTTTTGCATTAAGTACTCGATTGTTAGTTCTTAACTTTATTTGTTTGGTATTTAAATTTTTACCTAAAAGATAAGCTACGCATCTTGATCCGTTACCACAAGCACTTACCTCACCTCCATCAGAGTTAAATATTTTTATAGGAAAAGAACTTTCTTGTTTTTTATCTATGAAGATAATTTGATCAAATCCAATATTAGATCTGTCTCCTAATTCAATAATTTTTTCCTTTGTCAAATTAATTGAATTTTCCCTTCTATCTATGATGATAAAATCGTTTCCTAAACCATCCATTTTGTAAGCATTAAATTCCATATATTTATACTTAACTTATTTATTGACTTTTTGAACCTCTATTATAGTTTATCGCCACTTCCGCAAAGTAAGCAATTTGCGGTGTCTTTGGAAACAAAGAGATCGACACCAGTCAGCGAGGGTTCGCCCACTGGTGCGATTACTGCTGTGTAAAATTATGTTTGAAAATTTGACAAATAAATTTGAGGAAATTTTTTCCTCTTTAAAAAAAGCCCCATCACTTGATGAAAAACAAGTGGATGAAGGATTAAGGTCTGTTCGGCTAGCTCTTCTTGAAGCAGATGTATCCTTAGATGTTGCAAAGCAGTTTATAGAAAATGTTAAGCCAAAGGCATTAGGAAAAGAAATTATTAGGTCAACTTCACCTGGTCAAATGGTTGTTAAAATTGTCTACGATGAATTAGTCAATTTTCTAGGAAGCAAATCTGAAAAAATAAATCTTAATGCAGTTCCACCAGTTTCAATGATGCTAGTGGGTTTACAAGGATCAGGTAAAACCACCTCTGCTGCAAAAATCGCAAAGTATATTGAGAAAGTAAATAAAAAAAAAATTATGATGGTGAGCTTAGATGTTTACAGGCCAGCTGCTCAAGAACAATTAAAACTGTTAGGTGAACAAAATAATATTTTAACCTTACCTATAGTCGAAGGACAACAACCTTTAGATATTTGCAGACGTGCACTTAGCGCAGCAAATTTAAACGGATCAGAGGTAATAATTTTCGATACAGCAGGCAGAACGCAAATAGATCTGCAAATGATGAGTGAAATTAAACAAATTGAGCAAACAATTAATCCCTCTGAAACTTTACTCGTTGCTGATTCTCTTACCGGGCAAGTAGCTGCAAATGTTGCTAAAGAGTTTAACAGCACTGTGAATTTAACAGGAATAGTTCTTACAAGATCTGATGGTGACGCAAGAGGTGGTGCTGCTTTGAGTATGAAATATGTATCTCAAGTTCCAATTAAATTTTTGGGGGTGGGTGAAAAAATCGATAACTTAGAAGAATTTCATCCCGATAGAATTGCTAACAGAATCCTTGGTATGGGAGACATAGTTTCTCTAGTTGAAAAGGCAACTCAAGACTTAGATGAAGAGAATTTAAAAAAAACTGAGGAGAAATTGAAGAAAGGTCAGTTTTCATTAGATGATTACCTTTCTCAATTGCGACAGATGAAAAAGATGGGAGGAATTGAAGGTATTATGTCTTTTTTACCTGGTGTGTCAAAAATAAAAAATCAGATGGATCAAGCTGGAGTTGATGAAAAAATTGTAAGTAAAAATGAGGCTGTAATTTTATCTATGACAAAAAAAGAGAGAACAAATCCAAAAATAATAGATGGATCAAGAAAAAAAAGAATTGCTAATGGCTCAGGTACTGACATTGCCACTATCAATAAATTGTTAAAGCAATTTAAAATGATGTCTGAAATGATGAAGAAGATGTCTAAAGGAAATATGAAAGGTTTGGAGGATAAAGGAATTCCGCCAGAACTTTTTAATCAACTAAAATAATAAAAGGAGAAAAATGTTAAAGTTAAGACTATCAATGGGTGGAACAAAAAAAAGACCTGTTTATAAAATTGTGGTTGCAGATAGTAGATTCCCAAGAGATGGAAGATTTATAGAGAAACTTGGTTTTTTCAATCCACTTTTACCAAAGGAGAAGAAGGAAAGAGTTGGTTTACAATCTGAGAGAATTAAATATTGGTTAAGTCAAGGTGCTAAACCTACAATGCGTGTAGCAAGAATTCTCGGCGAAAATCAATTAATGGAAATGCCAGCAAAGGGTAATAATCCTGTA
>CACHYG010000012.1 GCA_902584015.1 uncultured Pelagibacteraceae bacterium | reverse complement strand
TCTTCATTGTTTTCAAAGTTTTGTGTTTGATTCCAAGGATCTTTGATCTCTTTATATAACTTTTCAAAATCTCTTATGAATTTGTTATTATGAATTATGTATTTGTTGGGGTTTTTGTATTTTTTATTTTTAAGCATAATATCTTAATTAGAAGGGGCGTTCTGTTGCCAGGTGCCCCAAACCCCGTAACTTAATTAAAAAATTAATTAAGCTGCAAGTGCAAATTTATTATTTGCAATTATAAAATTGCCCGTCACGGTGGAACAACCCCGAACGAAAGAATAGCCTTTAGACACCCGTCGATCCTAATTCACCCCCCAATTACTTTAATATGGTGGAGGTGGTGGGTACTGCCCCCACGTCCGCAATGTTTATTACGAAATTCGTTTATCGTCATAGTTGGAAACCCAACGTATTTAATATAATAATGAATATTTTTAAAAACAAGTAATTAATATTTTAAAAATGATGCTTTCAAATAAAGACAAGAAATTCCTCGAAAAAATAATAAATAAGATGAGTAAATCAAGTGATGTGAAAAAAGAAACTAAATATCCTTTATTAGAAAAAGGTTTTACCAATGATGACATTTATTCTGGAGCAGAAGTTTTATTAAGTAAAAAAATAACAATGTCCAATATTACAAAAAAATTTGAAAAGGAGTTTGCAAATTATGTTGGATCTAAATATGCATTAATGGTTAATTCTGGTTCATCAGCAAATCTCTTATCGTCTTTTGCTCTATTAAATCCAAAAAAGAAAAATAGATTAAAATCTGGTGACACTTTTGTTATACCAGCTTTATGTTGGTCTACATCTCTCTGGCCTTTCGTTCAAGCGGGTCTGAAACCCAAATTTTTAGATGTTGATATAAAAACATTTTGTCTAGATGATAAACTAATTAAAAAAGAAAAAAAAATTAAGGCAATTGTTAACTTACACATTTTAGGTAATTGCTCTAATATTTTAGAGATTCAAAAATTTGCAAAAAAAAATAGACTTTTTTTAATTGAAGATACATGCGAGGCATTAGGTTCTAAATATAAATCAAAATTTCTGGGCACATTTGGAGATTTTGGAACTTATTCATTCTACTATTCACATCAAATTACTTCTGGAGAAGGAGGTATGATTGTATGTAAAAGCAAAGAAGATTATGAGTTAATTCATAGTATGAGAGCCCATGGTTGGGATCGTGGTTTAACAAAAAATCACAAAAATAATTTCAATTTTATAAATTCAGGCTTTAATTTAAGACCATTAGATTTAACAGCAGCAATAGGATTGAGCCAGCTGAAAAGATTAAATAAAATGATAAAGGTTAGAGCCAAAAATAGAAAACTTTTAATAAATTACCTAAAAAATTCAAATCATTGGAAAAATCAATTCACTTTCTTTGAACCAAATAATAATTTAAATCCAAGTTGGTTTGGTTTTCCAATATTAATAAATAAAAAATATCTAAACAGTAAGCAAAAATATTTAAATTATCTAAACCTTAGTGGAGTTGAAACTAGGCCAATCTTAAGTGGTAATTTTTTAAACCAGCCTTCAGCAAAGTTGTATGGGTTTAATAAAAAAAATGAAAAATTTAAAAATTCGCAAGATATTGAAGATAGAGGATTTTTTATAGGTTTACCTACAAAAGAAATTTCAGCTAATACCCTTAAATTTTTAACTGAAAAATTATTAAAAATTTAAAAATGATAAGATGTGGAATTACAGGTTTCAATGGTAACTTAGGAAAAACTTTTTTGAAAATTAACAGTAATTTACGTTTTATAAAATTTAAAGGAGATATAAGAAAAAAAGTTCAAGTTGAAAAATGGATTAAAAGTAATGAGTTTGATTTAGTAGTACATTTTGCAGCTTTAGTCCCTATTTCTGTAGTAAATAAAAAATATAAAAATGCTGTAAATATTAATTATTTCGGAACAAAATATTTAGTCGACGCAATAATTAAATATAATAAAAAAATCTCTTGGTTTTTTTTTTCGTCAACGTCACACGTGTATCCTCACAAAAATTATAAAATTAAAGAAAAATTAAAAGCCAAACCCTCATCTAAATATGGCAAAACGAAATTGTTGGCTGAAAATTACATAATAAGAAAATTAGGTCGAGCTAATATTAATTTTTGTATTGGTAGAATATTCAGTATTTTAGATAATAAGAATAAAGATTTTTTTTTATCTAGTTTATTAAAAAAAATTAACAACAAAAAAAAATCAATTTATTTGACAAATTACAATCACAGAAGAGATTTTTTGACAACTGATCAAATATCAAGGATTATAGGTCATCTTTGGAGAAAAAAAACATTAGGGATTATAAATATTGGTAGTGGAATTAAAACTGATCTTAGAGATCTTGCAACTTTTTTTGCTAAAAAAAAGAACAAAAAAGTTTCTTTTGGTTACAATAAACCAACTTGTTTAGTTGCAGATATTTCAAAATTAAAAAAAACAGATTTTAAAGTAAGAAAATTAAACTTAAAAAGATTTTCTAATTATATATAATTTAATTAATCCCAGAAAAGATTCTATTACTAGCTTAAAATTAACAGAACTTTCACCTCTAATCCTATTTTTAAAAATAGATCTTATTTCTCCAATTTTAAAACCATTTTTCCATAATATTAATATAATTTCTGATAAAATAATAAACCCCCCCCCCAGTATTTTTACATTTTTTTATTATCGTTTCAGCTGCCTCTTTTGAATAAAATCTATATCCATTTGTATAATCATAAACTGGAGCCTCTAGTAAAAATTTTGCTAATCTGTTTGAAAGTTTTGAGAGTACTCTTCTAGAAAGGGGCCAGTTTATGATTTTACTGTTTGGCAAATATCTACTTCCAATCAGCAATCCGAAAGATTTTTTGTAAAAATAGACTATATTTCTTTTTAATTCTCCAGGACTATGAGACATATCTGCATCCATCTCGATTAGACAACTAACATCTTTTTTAATTTTTAATAATTTTTTAAATCCAAAAATTACAGCTGACCCTCTTCCTAGTTTTTTTCCTCTGTGGTAATATTTAACATTCTTAAATTTATTTTTACTAAATAGTTTTTTAGTATTTTGGTTTGTTGAGTCATCCACAATTAAAATAAGACAATTTAACCTTTTCTTTATTTGTTTAATAAGATTGATTATATTTTTATCTTCATTAAATGCTGGGATTACTATTCCAATTTTTTTCATATAATGTAAGTTTATAATTAAACTATTATCATTGTTCATTTATAATATATAATTATTTATGAGTAATTCGAGAAAAGAACATATTTTTTTTCTATTTATCCTTCTCTATTTTTTTTTCATTAGTACATTTCAAGCGACTGATAATCATTGGAGTGCTAAAATAGATCAGGATATTTTTTTAATTTATAACTCATTACTTATTTACTCAGGTTTTGAACAAGATAACATTGAACATCCTGCATTTAGCACTTTTTTTATTTTAGGTGGTATTTACAAAATTTTATCATTTTTTTTTAACAATTTTACTTTAAATGAAATAATCAATTCAAATAACATAGACCAAAATTTTCAAACCCTTTTCTCAATTGCTAGATTTTTAAATTCTATATATCTTTTTGTTTATTCTTTTTTATTATTTAAAATTTTAAATGAATTAAATATTAAAAAAAATTTATGCTATGTTGGCATTCTTGTGCTTCTCACTTTTCATAGTGTTTATGAACTACTTTTTTTAATAAGAAGTGAAATTCTATCAGTCATTCTCTCTCTTTTGAGTTTTTATCTACTCATTCTATTTGTAAAATATAAAAAAAGTTATATTTCTTGTTTTTTTTCTGGATTTTTTTTATGTCTGGCTATTTTAGCAAAAGTTCAAGTAATTTTCTTAATATTTATCTTACTTTTAATATTGCCCTTTTTATTCCCCTATTACAATTATAAAGACTCAAATAATCAGATTTTAAAAAAAAATAAATTTTTTATATTTTTATCAACTATATTGGTGTTATTTTTTTTGGGGTATATAGGGTTTGAATTTTATTATGCTTTTTGGTTACTTACTGAACAATCTTTAATTTTCAGGTATAAAATTTCTATACCTCACTTAATAGATCCTTTAGCATACACAACATGTATTTTATTTTATTTTCTAGTCTCGTATTATTTATCTAGGAAGAATAATTTGAAATTAAAAACTTTTATTAGCCCGTTTGGTATAATAATATATGGTTTTATTTTTTGTTTATTATTCATTTACTTTCTTGACTTAATTAAATTAATATCTTTCAATGATAAAATATTATTTTCTATATTAAACCCAATTCATAAAATGTCATATTATGGCTGGGCTACTTATAATCCAGAGGTAACAAATGAATTAAATGTTTTAAATATTCTACATAGCATTAAAGAAATCCTTTTTTTTCGCAGTAAACTTTTTCCAAATGAAAATCTTACAATACAAATTTTAGGTATTAAAATTGGAATTTTAGACTTCTTCAGATTTTTTAACATTTTAATTTTAGCAATTTTGTTTTTAATTTTAGTTTTAAAAAAAGGAAACAATAAAATTTTAGCTATAATATTTATTCCTTTTTTAGGAATTGCAGTATTGAATTTATCATTTAGTGTTAGAGATTCTCTAGGATATAATATTTATATCTATCCACTATTACTAATAGCTATACTTACTTGCTTAAATTATTTAAAAAATAAATATATTACATTAACATTTTTTATAGCTTTATTTATTGCATCGATTCTTGAATTTTATATGCTTAAAAACTATTATAAACTTCAATTTACCCGTGAAAATAGAATCTATGGTATTTGTAAAATTGAAAGTTGGAAAAATTCTGAAAATTATATAAATAATCATAATTTAAACTCTTTTATCCCCCTAACTAAATATCCTGATAAAGTATTGAGCACATTCAGTAATTTAGATCAAAAGTTTTTTGATAATTATTGTGGACAGGTAGAAAAAAAAACTAGCTGGAAAACAAACTTCTTTAATATAATAATAAATTAATATTCAAAAAATTTAATGAAATTAACAAAAGCACAGCAAAAGGAAATAAAAGATCTACAGTCTCAAGAGAATAAAACTAAAAGGGTCATTGCACCAGAGTTAGAAAAAATATTATTTGATGCAATACCAATTCTTGATCATGGTTTTGTTAGAGTGATCGATTACATGGGAGACGATACCTCTATTGTGCAGGCTGCACGAGTTTCTTATGGAAAGGGTACAAAAAAAGTTTCAACAGACTCAGGATTAATTAAATATTTAATGAGACATTGGCATAGTACACCTTTTGAAATGTGTGAAATTAAATATCATATTAAACTTCCAATTTTTATTGCAAGACAATGGATTAGACACAGGACTGCTAATGTAAATGAATATTCAGCAAGATATTCTATTCTCGATAAAGAATTTTATTTACCTTCACAGGAAAACTTAGCAGCGCAGTCAAAAAATAACAGACAAGGCAGAGGCGAAATAATTAGTGGAGAGCAAGCAAAAGAAGTTTTAAATTTATTAAAGACAGACGCTGAGAGAACATATGATAATTACGAGACAATGTTAAATGAAAGATATGATGGATCAGTAATTGATGAGAAAAAATATGGTTTGGCAAGAGAACTTGCAAGAATGAACTTAACTTTAAATACATATACGCAATGGTATTGGAAAACAGATTTACTTAATTTAATGAATTTTTTAAGATTAAGAGCAGATAGTCATGCACAATACGAAATAAGAGCTTACGCCGATGTTATGTTAGATACTCTTAAAAAATGGGTTCCTATAACTTATGAAGCTTTTATGGATTATAGAGTTGGTGGAACAGAAGTGTCATCAAAAGGCAAACTTGTAATTAGACAACTACTTGAGGGAAAAGATACAAACCTTGAGGAGTCAGGTTTATCAAAAAGAGAATGGAATGAGTTAATGAATGCTTTTGACTTGAAGAAAAAAATAGTAGAGTAAAAAATGAATGAAAAACGTAATATTACTTCTATCGATAGCGATTATCTTTATCTGTTTTTTCAACTATTATCTATATCATGTTATAAAAAAGTTAGTTTTTTTAAATAAATTAAAAAAATGTTTTTAGTCAGTTAAAAATTTATTTTTAATCTTTTCAGCTAAATTTAAATATATTTTTGAGGCCTCATGTTCAGGTTTTGCTTCAACTATTGGTTTTCCCCGGTCACCAAATTCTCCAACTTCTGGAAATATTGGTATCTCCCCCAAAAAGTCTTTATTAAAGTCTTCTGCTGTTTTTTTTACCCCACCGGTACCAAATAAATTATATTTTTTCCCATCATCACCTTTAAAAAAACTCATATTATCTATTAAACCAATAATTTCAGTGCCTAACTTATCAAACATTCTAATACCTCTTCTTACATCTTGTAATGCTATTTCTTGAGGCGTAGAAATAATAATTACTCCATCTAACTTAATTTCTTGAGTAAATGTCAATTGGGTATCTCCTGTTCCAGGGGGCATATCAACTATTATAAAGTCTAAATTTTTCCAGCTAACTTTTTGAGTAAAAGTTTTAATTGCACTAGTGACCATTGGTCCACGCCAAATCATTGGTGTTTGCTCCTCAGTAAGAAATCCAATAGACATACATTGAATATCGTATTTGTTAACTGGAATTAAATTTTTTCCATCAGTTTCAGGTTTGCCGGAAATTGAAAATAGTTTTGGAAGAGACGGTCCATAAATGTCAGCATCAAGCAAACCAACTTTACAACCAGTTTTTTTAAGGGCTAATGCTAAATTTGTTGCAAATGTTGATTTCCCAACCCCACCCTTAGCACTCGATATTGCTATAGTGAATTTAGTGCCTAGAATAGGGTTCTTAACAAACTTTTTCTTTGGTTTTATTTGCTCCATTGCTTCAATTAGTACTATTTATCCCTTTAACTTACCTTGTTTTTCATTTTAAAGACACTATATAGAGTGTCATGGTAGATGATTTTAGAGGCAGAGGTGGTAGTCCTTGGGGGAGTCCCCCGGGTGGCGGAAACGGTTCAGGAAGAAAGGGTCCAACTCCACCTGACATTGATGAAATCATAAGAAATATTCAAGATAAAATAAACAAATTTATGCCTGGCGGTGCAGCTAAAGGTGGTAAGCCAATAATTTTTGGTCTTATTATTTTATTAGTTATCTGGTCCTTAAGTGGTTTATATAGAGTTCTGCCCGATGAACAGGGTGTAGTTTTAAGATTTGGTAAATTTGTTAAAACTACTCAACCGGGTTTAAATTATCATATTCCTTTTCCTGTTGAGAGTGTACTTACACCTAAAGTAACGAAAGTAAATAGAATCGATATTGGTTTTAGGTCAGAAAGAGACAGTGGATTCACCTCTTCAGCTGTAGCGGATGTTCCAGAGGAAAGTCTAATGTTAACTGGTGATGAGAACATTGTTAATATAGATTTTTCAGTATTTTGGGTAATTAAAGATGCAGGAAACTTTTTATTTAAAATTCAAGATCCAGAAGGAACTGTAAAGGCAGCAGCTGAAACAGCAATGAGGGAAGTTATAGCAAGAAGTAATATTCAACCTATTTTAACTGAAGGTAGATCAAAAATTGAGACTGATACTCAAGAAATTATTCAATCTATTTTAGACGAGTACACAAGCGGAATCCAAGTTACACAAGTTCAAACACAAAAAGCTGACCCACCTGACCAAGTTATCGATGCATTTAGAGATGTTCAAGCAGCTAGAGCTGACATGGAAAGATCTAAAAATGAAGCTGAAGCATACGCTAACGATGTTATACCAAGAGCGCGAGGAGAAGCAGCAAAGATATTACAAGCAGCTGAAGCATATAAAAAAGAAGTTGTTGCAAAAGCCGAAGGTGAAGCAAGCAGATTTTTAGCAATATTTAACGAATATAAAAATGCAAAACAAGTTACTCAAGAAAGAATGTATTTAGAAACAATGGAGAAAGTTTTAGCAGACATCGATAAAGTAATAATTGATAAGGAAGCTGGATCTGGCGTAGTTCCATATTTACCACTTCCAGAATTAAAAAAAGCGACTAATTAAAATGAAAAAAATAGTTTTACCAATAATTGCTGTAATTGCTGCAACTGCTTTCTTTTCTATTTTTATAGTAAAAGAAGTAAATCAAGCAATAGTTCTACAATTTGGTGACCCAAAAAGAATTATTACAAAACCTGGTTTAAACTTTAAACTTCCTTTTATCCAGAACGTAGTTTTTCTTGATAAAAGAATTTTAAATTTGGATGCTCCACCAGAGGAAGTAATTGCATCAGATCAAAAAAGACTAATTGTAGATGCATTCGCAAGGTTTCAAATTATTGATCCTCTAAAATTTTATATTTCTGTTGGTAACGAGAGAGTAGCAAGATCTAGGTTATCAACGATTATAAACTCTAGAATAAGAAGTGTTCTAGGTACTCAAAGACTTCAAACTTTGTTGTCAGAGGATAGAACAAAACAGATGGCTCTAATTCAAGAGGGAGTAAATATTGAAGCTGAAAAGTTTGGAATCAAAATTATTGATGTTAGAATTAAAAGAGCAGATCTTCCACAAGCAAACAGCGATGCTATTTTTGCAAGAATGCAAACTGAGAGAAATAGAGAAGCAAAAGAATTTAGAGCAAAAGGTGCTGAAATGGCAGTAACAATCACCTCAACAGCTGACAAAGAAGTCACAGTAATATTAGCAGATGCACAAAAAAAATCTGAAATTATGAAGGGTGAAGGTGATGGTCAAAGAAACAAAATTTTTGCTGACGCCTTTAATCAAGATCCAGAATTCTTTGCTTTCTACAGAGCAATGCAAGCTTATGAAAAAGCTCTTATAGGTGGAGAAACTTCTTTAGTATTATCTCCAGACAGTGAATTTTTTAAATTTTTTGGAAACGTAAAATCTAAAGCTACTCCATAATTAATTAATGAATGAGTTGATCATTGCTTTTGGTCTATTCTTATTCATTGAAGGCATTTTATATGCCATATTTCCATCAAAAATGAAAAATATGTTAAAAAAAATAGACATGTTGAAAATATCTCAGATAAGAATTTCAGGTTTAACTTTTGCAATTATCGGATTTATAATTGTATGGTACTTTAAAACATAAGATGAAAAATAGATTTTTTAAAATAGCATTAATTTTTATTATAACCTTTGGCTTTACTTTCAGTGTCAAAGCTCAAAATGTGCCCAATTCATTCTCAGATTTAGCAGAAAAGCTAATGCCATCTGTTGTAAATATTTCAACAACCCAAACAGTTGTATCGAGATCAAATCCTTTTCCTTTTGAATTCCCTCCAGGATCACCTTTTGAGGATATGTTTAAAGAATTTGGAACGCCACAAGAGAGAAAAGCGAGTGCTCTTGGATCAGGTTTCATAATTGATGAAAAAGGTCTAGTTATTACAAACAATCATGTAATAAAAGGTGCAGAAGATATTTTAGTTAGATTTAATGATGATAAAGAATATAGCGCTAAAATAATTGGTTCAGATCCATTATCAGATATTGCTGTATTACAAATAGATTCTAAGGATAGATTTACTCCAGTAAAATTTGGAAACTCAGATGAAGCAAGAATAGGAGATTGGGTAATAGCAATAGGTAATCCTTTTGGTTTAGGAGGCACTGTTACAGCTGGAATTATATCTGCAAGAAATAGAAGTATAGGTCTCACTAGATACGAAGACTATATTCAAACTGATGCCTCAATTAATCAAGGTAATTCTGGAGGGCCATTGTTTAATATGGACGGAAACGTAATTGGTATTAATACCGCAATATTGGGACAGTCTGGCTCAATAGGAATTGGATTTGCAATTCCTTCAAATAGTGCTGAATTAGTTATTGATCAATTAATAGAATTTGGAGAGACAAAAAGAGGCTGGCTAGGAGTAAGAATTCAACAAGTTACAAAAGAAATTGCTGAGGCCGAACAACTAGGAAAGCCAAGAGGAGCACTAGTATCAAGTGTTTCAGGTGGTAGCCCATCAGATAAAGGTGGTGTTAAAGCGGGTGATATAATTTTAGAATTTGATGGAAAAAAAATTAACGAAATGAAGGAACTTCCAATGATAGTAGCTCAAACAAAAGTCGGAAAGATTGTAAATGTTAAAATATGGAGAAATAAGAAACTTATTAATAAAAAAATTACTTTAGGTAGATTAGAAACATCTGATGATTTTAAAGAAACAAAACCAAAACTAGTAAAATCTTCTAGAATTGAAAATCTTAAAATTGAAGTTAGACCATTAAAGAAGGAAGATATAAGTAACAGAGGATTACCAACAAATACTACCGGTGTTGTAATTACAAAAATTGATAATGATAGTCCATTAGCAAACTTAGCGATAAATAATATAATAATAGAAGCACAAAAAAGAAAAATTAAAACACCTGGAGACCTTGATAATATTATGAAGTCTGCCGTGGTGGCAAAAAATAAATCTATAGTTATCGTAATTTACAATAATCAAAATCAAAAGAGTTATATCGGTGTCAAACTAGACTAGGACATGGACAAAAAGTCCAAAATAATTTTAATTGCTGGACCAACTGCATCTGGAAAATCAAATTTTGCAATCAAACTTGCAAAAAAAGTAGATGGAGAAATTATTAACACTGATAGTATGCAGATTTATAAAGATATTAAAATTCTAAACGCTCGTCCAAAAATAAAAGAAACCAAAAATATTAAACATTATTTGTATGGGTTTCATAGTGTAAAAAAAAATTTTTCTACTGGAGATTGGTTAAAAAAAACAATTAAATTAATTAAACAGATACATAATAAAAACAAAATCCCAATTTTAGTTGGTGGCACAGGATTATATTTTAGAGCTATTATTAATGGATTAGTAAAAATCCCTGCAATCCCAAAAAAATATAGAAATCAAATTAGAAATAACCATAGAAAAATTGGTCAAAAGAAATTTTATAATAATTTAATAAAATTGGATCCATTAGTAATATCAAAAATAAATCCAAATGATGCGCATAGATCTTTGAGAGCATATGAGGTGAAGAAATATACGAAGATTTCTTTATATAAATGGTTTGAAAAAACGAAAAAAAACTTTGATGAAAATGATTTTTTAAAAATTTATATTCATTGTCCAAGAGATGATTTAATTAAAAGGATAAATACAAGGGTGAACAAAATGATCTCATTAGGTGCAGTCAATGAAGTGAAAAAATTTAGACACCTTAAAATAAGTAAAGACAAGACATCAAATAAAGTAATAGGCATATCCGAAATATGTAAATTTTTGGATGGATATCAAAATATTGATACAACCAAAGAGCAAATTTCCATAAAAACAAGACAATATGCGAAAAGACAAAGAACATGGGCAAGGAATCAAATGATCGATTGGGAAAAAGTTGATTATAAAAAGCTTGGCTCGTTCTTAAAAAAAATCAAAATATCCTCTCTTAAACTTGACCAATAAGCACAACTTCAGCTAGATTGGTTAAATGGCAAAATTATCAACCGGCGCTGAAATTGTATTTAAATGCTTGGAAGATCAAAATGTAGAATTTATTTTTGGTTATCCTGGTGGCGCTGTATTGCCAATTTATGATGAGCTAAAAAATCATTCATCAATAAAACATATTTTAGTAAGACATGAGCAAGGTGCAGGTCATGCTGCAGAAGGATACGCAAGATCATCAGGTAAGCCTGGTGTAGTTTTAGTAACATCAGGCCCAGGTGCTACCAATGTAGTTACTGCGCTCACAGACGCTTATATGGATTCAATTCCACTAGTTTGTATTTCTGGACAAGTTCCAACTCATTTAATTGGAACTGATGCTTTCCAAGAATGTGATACGACCGGTATAACTAGACCATGTACAAAACATAACTGGTTGGTAAAAGATATTAAAGATTTATCTAAAATCGTTCATGAAGCTTTTGAAGTAGCAACAACTGGAAGACCAGGACCTGTACTAGTTGATATTCCAAAGGATATCCAATTTCAAAAAGCTGCTTATACAAAACCAAAAAAAAATAAAAAACTAAATGGTAAACATCATAAGAGATTTAATCAAAAAGATATTGACGAGTTGATTAAACTAATGTCAAATTCTAACAAACCAATTTTTTACACAGGTGGTGGAGTAATTAACTCCGGACCTAAAGCTAGCATGTTACTAAGAGAGTTAGTTCAAGCAACAGGTTTTCCTATAACTTCAACTTTGCAAGGATTAGGATCATTCCCTGGAGATGATAATTCTTTTTTAGGCATGCTTGGGATGCACGGAACATATGAAGCAAACAATGCTATGCATGATTGTGATCTAATGATTAATATTGGGGCAAGATTTGATGATCGTATAACTGGAAAAATCGACGAATTCTCACCGAAGTCTAAAAAAGTTCATATCGATATTGACCCATCATCAATTAATAAAAATGTCAAAGTCGATTTACCAATTGTTGGCGATGTCCAAGATGTTATTTCATCTACTATAAAAACTATAAAAAAAACTAAACCTAATTTTGCAAATTCTAATAAGCAAAAAATTTCAAAATGGTGGGAAACAATACAAAAATGGAGAGAAAAAAAATCTTTAGATTATGTTAATAGTACGGAAACCATTAAACCTCAGTATGCGGTCCAAAGACTGTATGAATTAACAAAAAATAAGGATACTTATATTACAACTGAGGTAGGCCAACACCAAATGTGGGCAGCTCAACATTATAAATTTGATAAACCCAATAGATGGATGACCTCTGGAGGACTTGGAACTATGGGATATGGTTTGCCTGCTGCAGTCGGTGTTCAAATTGCTCATCCAAAAAAATTAGTAATTGATATAGCTGGTGAAGCATCAGTACTTATGACAATGCAAGAAATGTCAACAGCTGTACAATATAACCTTCCAATTAAAATATTTATTTTAAATAATGAATATATGGGAATGGTAAGGCAGTGGCAGGAATTGCTGCATGATAAAAATTACTCCGAAAGTTATACGGCAGCATTACCTGACTTTGTTAAATTAGCCGAGGCTTATGGGTGTGTAGGAATAAGAGCCACCAATCCAAGCGAATTAGACGATAAAATTATAGAAATGTTAAATACAGACAGGCCAGTTATATTTGACTGCTTAGTAGATAAACAAGAAAATTGTTTTCCAATGATTCCCTCTGGTAAACCACACAATCAAATGTTACTAGGCCCTAAAGATCAAGAGCAAAACAAAATAACTGGAAAAGGTAAAACTTTAGTCTAATAATGAGTAGATCAGCGTACAGCACTCCTGGTAAAAAAGGTAAGCTTGATAAACATATTATAGTTGTTTGGGTAGACAATGAGTCTGGAGTATTGGCAAGAGTTGTAGGATTATTTTCAGGAAGAGGTTACAATATTGAATCATTAGCAGTTGCTGAAGTTGATGCAAAATTAAATATTTCAAGAATAACAATAGTAACAACCGGGACACCTCAAGTAATTGAACAAATAAAGCTACAATTAAAAAAACTCGTCCCTGTACATAAAGTTGCTGATTTTAAAAGAGAGGATAAAAATGTTATTTTTAAAGAAATGGCTCTTTTTAAGTTGGTTGGAAATATTTCTAAAAGAAATAAGGCTTTAAAGGCTTGTAAAAAATATAATGCTGTATTATTGGATAAAACAAGTAAATCTTACGTAGTCCAAGTAACAGCTTTAAGAAGAGAAATCGACACAATGTCAAAAAATTTAAAAAAACTTGGATTGGTAAGTATATCAAGAACAGGAGCTGTTGCTATGACCAGGGGTGCAGAAGTATTTAAATAACAAAGGAGATATTATGAAAATGTTTTATGAAAAAGACACAAATAAAAATTTAATAATGGATAAAAAAATTGCAATTTTTGGTTATGGAAGCCAAGGACATGCCCATGCCTTAAATTTAAAAGACAGCGGTGTAAAAGAAGTAGTTGTTGCATTAAGAGATGGGTCATCGAGTAAAGCAAAAGCTGAATCTAAAGGATTAAAAGTAATGAATTTATCAGATGCTGCAGAGTGGGCTGATGTCGTGATGATATTAACACCAGATGAACTTCAGGCGACAATTTATAAAAACCATATTGAGCAAAGAGTTAAAGAAGGAACCTCCATCGCTTTTGCTCATGGTTTAAATATTCATTATGATTTAATTAAAGCTAGAAAAGATTTAGATGTATTTATGGTCGCTCCGAAAGGTCCTGGTCACTTAGTTAGAAGTGAATTCGAAAAAGGCGGAGGTGTTCCGTGTTTATTCGCAGTTCATCAAAATGGATCAGGAAAAGCGAGAGATATCGCGATGTCATATGCATCTGCTATTGGAGGTGGTAGATCTGGAATAATTGAAACTACATTTAAGGATGAAGTTGAAACAGATTTGTTTGGAGAACAAACAGTTTTATGTGGAGGTCTAGTTGAACTTATTAAGAACGGTTATGAAACTTTAGTAGAGGCAGGTTACGAACCAGAGATGGCTTACTTTGAAACAGTACATGAAGTAAAATTAATAGTTGATCTTATATATGAGGGTGGGATTGCAAATATGAATTATTCAATTTCAAACACCGCTGAATATGGTGAATACACATCTGGTCCAAAAATCATTAATAAAGAAGAAACTAAGAAAAGAATGAAAGAAGTTTTAACTAAAATTCAATCTGGCGATTTTACAAGAGAATGGATGAATGAATGTAAAAATGGTCAAAAAAACTTTTTACAAACTAGAGCCAAACTTGCAGAACATCCAATTGAGAAAGTTGGGGCTGATCTTAGGGCTATGATGCCTTGGATAACTAAAAAGAAATTAGTAGATAGCGATAAAAACTAATTATTATTCCAAATTGGGTTGTAAAAATTATTTTATTTTGCAATCTATACGAGAGGTTGTATTATCCATTATTTAATTTTTATAAAATATGAGTGATAAAGAAAAAGTATTTATTTTTGATACTACAATGCGTGATGGTGAGCAATCTCCAGGCGCATCGATGAGTGTTGAAGAAAAAATCCAAATCTCAAGAGTATTTGATGAAATGGGAATTGACATTATTGAAGCTGGCTTTCCAATTTCTTCACCTGGTGATTTTGAGGCTGTTTCAGCAATAAGCAAAGGTATTAAAAATTCAATTCCTTGTGGTTTAGCAAGAGCAATGAAAAAGGATATTGATGCTTGTAATGAGTCTTTAAAATACGCAAAAAGATTTAGAATACATACATTTATTTCTACCAGCCCCGTTCACATGAAGCATAAATTAAATATGACTGACGACCAAGTGATAGATGCTATTAAAGAAAGTGTGACTTATGCAAGAAAATTTACTGATGACGTTGAGTGGTCTTGTGAGGACGGTACAAGAACAAATCTAGACTTCATGTGTAAAACGATTGAACTTGCAATTAAATGCGGTGCGCAAACTATTAATATTCCAGATACTGTTGGATATTCAATACCTGAAGAATTTGCCAGAACCATTACACATATAAAGAATAATGTACCAAACATTGATAAAGCTATAATTTCTGCGCACTGTCACAATGATCTTGGATTAGCAGTAGCAAATGCTCTAGCAGGTTTGTCCGCAGGGGTAAGACAAATAGAGTGTACAATTAATGGAATTGGAGAAAGAGCTGGAAATGCTGCTTTAGAAGAAATTGTAATGGCTATTAAAACTAGAAATGATTTAATGCCATATGAAACAGGTATTAAAACCGAATTAATAAGCAAAGCATCAAAAATAGTGTCTAATGCAACAGGATTTCCAGTTCAATTTAATAAAGCAATTGTTGGAAAAAATGCATTTGCGCACGAGTCTGGCATACATCAAGATGGAATGCTTAAAAATAGAGAAACTTACGAAATTATGACTCCTGAAAGTGTTGGAGTTAAAAAAACATCTTTAGTTATGGGTAAGCACTCAGGTAGACATGCGTTTAAAGATAAACTTAGCGATCTTGGTTACACTGACGTTACGGACGATGTGATACAAGCAGCTTTTGGAAAGTTTAAAATTTTAGCAGATAAGAAAAAACACATTTATGATGAAGATATAGTCGCGTTAGTTGATGACAGTTTAATAATTGATAATAAAATCAATGCAATAAATTTAAAATCGCTAAAAGTTTTTGCTGGTACGGGTGAACCTCAAAGAGCAGAAATGACGTTAGATGTATTTGGAGAGGTTAAAAAAACTATACAAACTGGAGATGGACCAGTTGATGCTATTTTTAAGTGCATAAAGGAATTATATCCACATGATGTAAAATTATCTCTTTACCAAGTGCATGCCGTTACCGAGGGTACAGATGCACAAGCAACAGTGAGTGTAAAAATAGAGGAAAATGATAGAACTACAGTTGGTCAATCTGCTGATACAGATACTCTTGTTGCTTCCGCAAATGCGTACTTGAATGCTTTAAATAAAATGTTAATAAAACGAGAAAAAAAATCGCTTTCTCAAAATATAGAACACCAAAAAGTAAAAGGAGGAGTGTAAGAGATGGGAATATTAGACAAAGTAACATCTATGTGGAGCCAAGACATGGCTATAGATTTGGGGACTGCTAACACGCTAGTAGTTCTGAAAGGCCAGGGCGTAGTTTTAAACGAACCATCAGTAGTTGCAGTGGTAGATAACAAAGGAAAAAAATCCGTTTTAGCTGTAGGAGATGAGGCAAAAACTATGTTAGGCAGGACACCAGGTAATATTCAAGCAATTAGACCTTTAAGAGATGGCGTAATTGCTGATTTTATAGTTACAGAAGAAATGATTAAACATTTTATTAAAAAAGTACATAAAAGAAGTTCATTTGCAAATCCAAGAATTTTAATTTGTGTTCCTACTGGTTCTACGCCAGTAGAAAGAAAAGCAATTCAAGACAGTGCGCTTGCCGCAGGAGCAAGAAGAGTTCAACTTATTGAAGAACCAATTGCAGCAGCAATTGGTGCAAATTTACCAATATCAGAAGCAACCGGTTCTATGGTAATTGATATTGGAGGAGGAACTACGGAAATTGCAGTTATGTCATTAGGTGGAGTGGTTTACTCAAACTCTTTAAGAGTCGCAGGTGATGCAATGGATCATGCATTAATAAGTTATATGCGAAAAGAATATAATTTAATGATTGGAGATAGTACTGCTGAAAAAATAAAAAAAGAAGTTGGTACTGCTATTGCAACAAACAATAATACTTTTGCTGTAAAAGGAAGAGACTTAAGATCGGGTACACCTAAAGAAGTAAATATTACCGAGGAGGATACAGTCGAAGCTCTTAATCCAATTTTAAGAGAAATGATTAACGGAATAAAGGATGCTTTAGAAAATACACCACCCGAGTTATCAGCTGATTTAGTTGATATGGGATTAACTCTTACAGGTGGAGGAGCTTTATTAAAAAATATAGATAAAAGATTTTCTAAAGAAACTGGTCTGCCAGTTCATATTGCTGATGATCCTTTAGCTTGTGTTGCAGTTGGAACAGGAAAAGCCTTAGATCAAGAGGAAACTTTTAACTCAATGTTATCGGAGTATTAATTTGAAGAAATGCAAGCTGGCAGAGATGACTTTGTAATTGCTATTCGTTCCGCTTTTTTAAAAAAAGAGAACAAACAAAAATTTTCATTATTAGCTTTAATATTTTTAACATTTATAATAATTCTCTCCGAAAAGTTTAATTTGAAACTGATAGATTATCTAAAAATTTCACTTAGAGAAGTAGCTTATAGATCAAGTTTTATAGTATCAGCTCCTGAAAATTTCATTAAGGAAGCTTATGTTGCAACTAAAAATCATTTTAGTGTTTATGAGGAAAATAAAGAATTAAAAGAAAAATTGAGTTTTGAATTATCTAAAAACTATAATTCAGAATATATTTTAGAAGAAAATAAAAGACTTAGATCTACAATAGATGAAACTACTTTTCTGACATCAGAAATAATTGGTAAAGTCCTTATTGACAAAAAAAGTCCATTTTTAAGATCTGTAATCATTAATAGAGGTAGTAAGGATGGGGTTGAGTTAGGAATGGCTGTAATGGATAAGAGCTACTTAATAGGAAAAGTTGTTGAGATTACTTTTACTACATCAAGAGTTTTACTTTTATCTGATTTAAATAGTAAAGTTCCTGTAGATATTATGCCAAATGATATCCAATCTATTTTATCAGGTACGGGTGGCGACGAAGGTGTAATTCAATACACCAGACAACAAGAACTAATTAAAAAGGATGCCATTGTATTTACATCTGGGGCGGGTGGTTTATTTAAATCTGGAATTCCAATAGGAAAAATTGCTACGGATCCCTCAAATTTAAAAACGGTAGTAAGTTTTTTTTCTGATTTTTCACAGCTTCGATACGTAAAGATCATTTCATTTAAAAAGGAAAATGAATAATGGGAGAGATAAGTAAATTTAGTAATTTTAAAAAATTCTTAGAAAAAGGCCCAATTATTCTTTTAATAGTTTCAGTTTTGAATGAATTTGATTTAAATTATCTTAATTTAAAGTACTTTTCATTCAATTTCCCTTTTATTTTAATTTATTATTGGAGCTTAAAAAGATCTGGAAGTTTGGGTTATGGATTAATATTTTTAAGCGGTTTGTTAAATGATGTAGTCACTGGTTTACCGATAGGCATCAGCTCTCTTGCTTACTTACTTATCTGTGTTTTTTCTTCATATCTTAGAAATATAACGTTAAGGCCAAGCGCTATAAAAGATTGGTTCTTCTTTGGTCTTGCTATTTTAGTTGTAAATTCTCTAATTTATTTAATTGTTGGCTTGGTATTTGAAGTAGAATTAGAATATTACAGTATATTGGTTAACATACTTTTCACTTTTTTATTTTATATTATTTTTAGTGGATTGTTTGATTATTATCAAAAAGTAATCTTTGGAGGCCAGAATGTTTAGTGGTGATGATTCAAATGTACTAAAATTTAATACTATAAATAGAAGAGTCTTTATTCTATCTTTAGCAAAAGGAATTGTATTTACAGGAATATTAGCAAGATTATTTACTCTTCAAATAAGTGACAACAAAAAATATTTAACACTATCAGATAAAAATAGACTTCGAGAGTGGAGGCTGCCACCAGTTCGAGGAGAGTTTAAAGATTATTTTGATAAAACAATTGCCGGTAATATAGAAGTTTATCAATTACATGTCATCCCAGAACAAGTTGAAAACTTTAAATATTTGATGATTAGATTAAAAAATATTCTTCCTTTATCAAATAATGAATTTGTGAAAATCATTAAGAAAAAAAATCAACAAAAGCCTTGGGAAACACTTATTATTTCAGAAAATCTAACTTGGGATCAATTTTCCAAAGTAAATTTTTATTTACATGAGCTATCTGGCGCCAAACCTGTTCTATCTGTTGCAAGAAGCTATCCTTTTAAGGAAAATTATACTCATGTTTTAGGATATGTTGCTCAAGCTAGCGAAAATGATTTATTAAATAATGAAAACATAAAAAATAAACATGTCCCTGGACTAAGAGTTGGAAAAACTGGTTTAGAGAAATCTTTTGAAAATGATTTAATAGGCACTAACGGCGTTCAAAGATATGAAGTTAATGCATTTGGAAAAAGAATAAAACAAGTCAATTTCCAAAAAGGGTACAAAGGTAAAGAAATTAAACTTACTTTAGATACAGAAGTTCAAAAATTATGTAATGATTTACTGGCTAATAAAGCTGGATCTATAAGTGTAATGGATATTTACTCCGGTGAAATTATTGCAATGCATTCTTCTCCTTCATTCGATCCAAACTTATTTTTATATGGAATAAGTTATAAAGATTGGGATGATATTAAAGATAATCCTGACAAACCATTAATTAATAAAACTATTTCGGGACTATATTCACCTGGATCAACTATAAAACCAATTGTAGCTTTATCAGCTCTTGAAAATAATGTTATATCACCGAACTTCAAGGTCAGGTGCACTGGAAAAATGGAAATGTATGGCCAAACATATCATTGTTGGAAAAAAAAAGGACATGGAGTTGTAGATCTTAGAGGTGCAATTATTCAATCCTGTGATACTTACTTTTATGAAATGTCTAGAAGGCTTGGAGTAGATAGGCTTAAAGTAACAGCTTCTAGATTTGGTCTTGGTAATAAAGTTTTTGACAATTTATATAAAGAGGAAAAAGGAGGATTGTTTCCATCTACAAGTTGGAAAAAAGCAAATCTTGGTCAAGGTTGGGTGCTAGGAGAAACTTTAATAACTGGAATTGGACAAGGTTATGTTCAAACAACTCCTCTTCAATTATGTTTAATGACTGCTCAATTAGCAAATGGTGGTTTTAAAATTTATCCGACACTTGTTTCTAATAAAAATCAAGAAAGTCTTGAAAAAATTAAGTATAAGATGGCACAAAACCTTATTAGTGAGGAAAAATACGATTCATCAATAATAAGGACAGCTGAGGAATTTTTTAATCCAGGAGAAAAAGATTATAAAAAACTTTTTAGAAACCAGGAAAATGTCAAATTTGTTTTGGAAGCAATGTTTGCATCTACAAATCAATGGAATGGAACTTCATATAAATCAAGGATCGAGGATCCAAAGTATCAATTTGCAGGTAAAACAGGAACTGCACAGGTTAAGAAAATAACTGAAGAGCAAAGGGAATTAGATCTTGAGACATCCCAAATACCTTATGATGATAGAGATCATGCTTGGTTTGTTGCGTTTGGCCCTTATAAAAACCCTAGGTATTCAATAAGTGTTTTTGTTGAGCATGGTGGATCAGGAAGTAAAGCAGCTGCACCGTTAGCTAAGCAATTAATTAAAAAAGTTATAGATAGACACGAGGAAAGAGAAAAAATAAGACGGAGAAAATTAATTAATATATAAATGTTTCAACAATCATCATACTCAGAACAATTAACATTTTTTCAAAAATTAAGATCTTTTGATTTTGTGCTTATTTTTTCTGTACTTTTATTAGGATTAATTAGCAATATTTCAATGTTTTCGACAGACGGCGGTGAACTACTATATCACACTAAAAGTCATCTAATTAGGTTTGTAGTTTTTTTTGTGATGATGTTATTTCTGTCCTTTTTAAATCTAAGATTTTGGCACTCAACAGCATATCTATTTTACATAATTGTCCTTGGATTTTTAGTGTGGGCGTCCTTATATGGTATAACCGCGTCGGGATCTCAAAGATGGGTGAATTTATATTTTATTAATTTGCAACCATCCGAATTAATGAAAGTAGCAATTATTGTGTGTTTTGCCAGATATTTTCATAGAGAACAAATTACAAATGTAAGTAGTTTTAAAAATATAATATTATCTTTAGCAATTTTGGTAATGCCGATAGTTTTAGTGGTGAGTCAACCAGACCTTGGCACGTCAATATTAATTGCAGCGAGTGGATTGATTGTACTATGGTTAGCGGGTTTAAATATTAGATACTTCGTTTACAGTGCCTTAGTATTGTTAGTCTCTTTTCCATTTGTAATATCCTTTTTAAAACCTTATCAAAAATTAAGAATTTTAAGTTTTTTCAATCCTGATCGAGATCCTCTTGGAGCGGGTTACCAAATAATACAATCCAAAATAGCGGTTGGATCTGGAGGATTTACAGGGAAAGGTTTTTTACAAGGTACCCAAAGTTATTTAGAGTTTCTTCCAGAAAAACATACAGATTTTATTTTTACACTTTTTTCTGAGGAACACGGATTTGTTGGATCAGTATTTTTATTAATATTATATGCAATTCTTATTTATAGGATTATTAAAATTGGATCTATTTCAAGAAGTTATTTTGGAAGATTATTTTGTTTTGGATTTGGTTCTGCAATATTTATCTATGTAGCAGTAAACATGTCTATGGTTTTAGGTTTGCTACCTATAGTTGGTTCTCCTTTGCCTATCATGTCTTATGGTGGATCCTCAATGCTTGCAACAATGATAGGACTGAGTATTGTGATGAGTACAAAAATCTATCATAAACAAATAATTAATTGATAAACTCTGTTGAATAATTTGTCGCGATAAATTTACATTAAAAATAATATATATTTATAAAATGAATAAAAAACGTGTAGGTATAATTGGTGCTGGCATACAAGGCATATGCAATGCTCTTTTCCTTCAGAAAAAAGGATTTGAAGTAGTGATCTTTGACAAAGAGGAACCAGGAAGTTTAGCCTCTTATGGAAATGCTGGTCATTTTTCACCTTACGCTTCAGTTCCACTTAATAGACCTGATATCCTTACCGATGTTCCTGCTATGCTATTAAGCTCAACTGGGCCGCTTGCGCTTAAATGGAATTATGTTCCTGTAATGATTCCATGGTTCTTAAAGTTCATTAGAAACTGTACACAAAAAAAAATGATGCATACTGCTAAGTATATGCATCAAATATTAGATTTATCCTTGCCAGCTTATGAAGAATTATTCGATGAGATTGATACTGAAAATCTAGTTGTAAGTAATGGAATTATGTATATCTGGAGTAATAAAAATTTATCAAGTAGAGAGCTTGAAATAAATATTAGAGATGAACTAAGGGTTAAACAACAATTACTTAACCCTAAAGAAATTCATGATTTAGAACCAAATATAAAACCAATATATGATGGTGGAGTATTTTATTCTTATGCAAAACATACAAATAATCCCAGAAGACTTCTACTAAAGTTGTTCGACTTATTTTTAGAAAAAGGGGGAAAATTTAACAAATATCAAATAAAGGATATTAATTTTGATGATGAGAAACCAGTTTTAAGAACAGAAAGTCAAAGATTTGTTTTTGATAAAATTGTAATTGCTTGTGGTGCTTTATCCAAAAAATTAACAAATGATTTATTTGAAAATATTCCACTTGATACTGAGAGAGGCTATCATATTCACTTCAAAGACTGTGAACATTTAATTTCAAGACCGGTTGTGTTTTCAAATAGAGGTTTTGGAATGACACCTATGGAACAGGGATTAAGAGTTGTTGGAACTGTTGAATTTGGAGGTTTAAAAAATGGGCCTTCAAAAAGTAGGATTAAAAATTTAGTCGAAAACGCTAAATTTATGTTGGATGGTTTACCAAAACATGAAGACGAATGGTTGGGTTTCAGGCCAACTCTTCCAGATTTTTTACCAGTCATTGGGCCATCAAAGAATTATAAAAACGTATTTTATTCTTTTGGCCATCATCATTTAGGTTGGACTTTAGGAGCAATATCAGGGAAGATAATTTCAAAAATGATTTCTGAAGAAAATACAAATTTGGAATTAGATCCTTATAGCTCTCTAAGGTTCAGCTAGTGAGCCTTAATATAAAAGCTTACGTGATGCTGGTTCTAGCATCAATCTTTTGGGCTGGAAACTTCATCGTAGGAAAATTTGCTTTTGTTGAGAGCATTTCTCCTTTCTCACTAGTTTTTTTTAGATGGATAACAGTTTGGTTTATATTAATTCCTTTCACATACAAAGAAATACTGAATAAAAAAAAAGAAATTCTTAATAATTTACCCTTACTCCTTTTTCTTGGACTGACAAGTGTGGGTTTATTTAATTCATTCGTATATGTTTCACTGCAATATACGCAAGTAATAAATGCATCTTTATTTAATACCGCTATTCCAGCAGCAATCATTTTATCTTGTTTTATATTTAAAATAGAAAAAACAAACCTTTATCAATTACTTGGGCTTTTAATTTCAGTTTTAGGAATTTTGGTAATTATAACAAAGTTTAATTTAAATATTTTATTAAATCTAGATTTTAATATTGGTGATATTTGGATGTTAGGAGCTGTAATATGTTGGGGACTTTATTCATCATTTCTTAAAAAATTAAAGTTTAAGATTTCACTTTTAAGTTTTGTACATATTGTTTGCTCATGTGGATTAATTTTTTTATTACCTCAATTTAGTTACGAATATTTTCAAGGTAATGCTGCAGATATTGATAAAACATTTATATATTGTTTAATTTATTTAGCTTTATTTCCGAGTATTGGATCTTATTACTGTTGGGCAGGAGCAGTTTCAATCATTGGACCTAACAGATCAGGAATTTTTTTGTCATTAATACCTTTGTTTAGTACATTTATGGCAATTTTTTTTTTCGACGAGCAGTTTAGATATTTTCATACTATAGGTTCAATTTTTGTTATAATTGGTCTATTTTTATCAAATAAGAAAAAATAAAATGTCAAAAATTGATAAATCAAAACTTACAGCTGAACAAAAAATAGTTTTGCTAGAGGAGGGTACAGAACCTCCTGGCTCAAGCGAATTAAATTCTGAAAAAAGAAAAGGAAGTTATCACTGTGCAGGCTGTGGAATTAAATTATTTGAGTCCTCTACTAAATATGAAAGTGGATCTGGTTGGCCTTCTTTTTTCGAATCCTTACCAGATGTTTTTGAAACCAAAGTAGATCATCTATTAGGATATCCTAGAACAGAATATCATTGTAGAAATTGTGGTGGGCACCATGGACATATTTTTGATGATGGGCCAAAACCAACAGGAAAAAGATATTGTAACAACGGTATATGTCTAATTTTCAAGGCTAAAAATTAGTATTTAATTTATATACATGTTATGATTAATGATTTAAATTATATTATGAGAAAAATAATTCCGTTAATTTTTTCATTTTTCATATTTTCATCATCTTATGCAGATGATTTAACAAACAAAATTTCAAATATAATAAGTGATTTAATACCTGGCGAAGGTACTACAGAAGTAAGTTTTGATCTAAGAGAAAACCACAAACCAGATTATAGTATTCTTGGGGTTAGAGAAATTGATAAAACTGATAGTGGCAATCTTTTTACACAATTTTCTTTATTTAATACTGAAAAGAATAATACCGAGCGAACCGTCGGAAATCTTGGTCTTGGACAAAGAATGTTAAGCAAAGATAATACTATGATGACAGGCTATAATATTTTTTGGGATTACGATAGCTATGGAAATTCAAGAACAAGTTTAGGATTAGAGGCAAGAAATGCAGTACTAGATTTTGCTGCCAATTATTATTTAAACGTTGGTGACGGAATTGACGAAGAGAAGGCTTTAGATGGATATGATATAAATTTAGCCTCGCAAGTTCCTTACATGCATTGGGCAGATGTGTTTGTTAATTCTTATAAATGGCATGGAAGAGAAAGAGACGATATTAAAGGTACAAAGCTTGGATCAGAGTTTCTTTTAAAACCAAATTTAAATTTTGAGATAGCTTATGATGACAAAAGTAAAGACGGCTTAGAGGATGAATGGTACGCAAAATTTATGCTTGTTTATCCTCCTAGAACTGGCCCTTCACTTCAGGACGGTTTTATAAGTCAAACTCGTTGGAAGGAAGAAAAAGATATGAGTGGCGAGCTTCTAACTAAAGTTAAAAGAAATAATAAGATCGTAATAGAATTTAAAGGAACATCAACAATATCAAGAACAGATTAATGAATAAATTTATTAAAATTTTAATATTTGCAAAAATCTTAGTTCTTATTTTAATGAGTAATTCTTATTCAGCGAGTGCCACAGGTGCTGCAAGCGTATATAAAGTAACAATGAAAAAAGTTGAACTTTGTACAGCAAGTACAAGTGTTACAAGTTGTGAAAATGCAATTGTAATTGGAAATTCAGAAAAAACAGTTGATATAGCATCTACTTCGGCAGGTTCAGCTGCTGCATCTTATGGTGATCCAGCTCTTTTGCCACTCGGAGTAACTTATACACATATGAGAGTTACAATTGACAGGAAGTTTACAATACAAGCTGACTTAGAAGTAACAGGTGTAGATGATAACTGCACAACTACTGCCGCACTATCTGGATCAGCTTATCCTGACGGTGGTTTAAGTGCTAATGAAAAATATGACAGAACCCCGGTAATAGATGATGGAGGGACAGCTGCCGAAGCCGAATTATATTTAAAAAATGATCAAATGAAACTTTGTGGTAATACAGAATGTGGTGCCGTAGGTTTATCTGATGCACAAACCGTAACATATGATCAAGGTTCAATTTCTACTTTTCAAACTCAACACGCAGACGGGAGTACTTCAGACGATCATGTTATGGTATATGAACTTTCCGCTCCTTACACGGTAGCATTGATTGCACCTGTTATTGATATTTCTTTTGGAACTTCTACAGCAATCAAAGCAAGCGAACATCCTACTCAAGCAAATCTCTGCTACTTTGAGCCTCAAGAGCCCAACGTATCAATCACAATTAAATAATTTTTAATAATTATATGCTGATAAAATATACTAGTTTCTTGATTGGAGTAATTTGGTCCTATTCTTTAATTAAGACACAGTCTATTTTTAGTAAAAAAGCTGGTCTAATATTTAAAGTATTTATATCAAATGTTTCCTGGCTAACTTTGATTGCTGCAATTTATTTTGGATATAAAAATTTTTCTATTAAATTTATTTTAATTGGTGTTGCTTTTTCAATTGTCTTGGTTCATTTAGGATTTAAATTTTTAGGTAAATTTTTGGCTTCAAAATTTACTGAAAAACAATTGATTATGTCAAAAACTTTTTTTGAATATTCTTTAATTGTTTGGGTTATTTATTATCTTTTTTATTAAACTTTAACTTAATTTTATTTAAAAATTTCTATTAATTTATTTGCTAAGACTCTATGTCCAATTTTATTAAAATGTGGGTCATTTTTGAAATAGTATTTTTTATAAGTTTCTAAGTATGAAGAATTATTCATTTCATCAAAGAAAATTGGAAAATAATTAATAAAATTTTCACATTTATTTTCACAGAATTCCTTCCATATTTTTACATGAATCGAGTTAACCACATCGTTTTTTAACTGATGCGGCCAAGGATAAACCGCTAAACTTAATTTGATATTATTTTGAAATAATAT
>CACHYG010000011.1 GCA_902584015.1 uncultured Pelagibacteraceae bacterium | reverse complement strand
AAAGCGTACCATCGTCAAACATAAATCCATTATCATAACACATTGATGAATAAACAACTTGACCAACCGATAATTTTTTTACGTTTCTTGTTAAAGTGTAATTCATTAATTCTTCAGCATCAGGTCCAAGAATTTCAAATTTTCTTAAAGCAGATAAATCAATAACAACAGCTTTTTCCCTACATGCTGTATATTCATTTATCACACCATGCTTAGTGTAATCATTTGGTAACCAATAACCTCTTGCATCAACAAAGTTTCTTGTTAGTTTTGATGTTCTTTCGTAAAAACCAGTATTTTTTGTTAATTTTGGTTCCGCGTCTGTTTTCATTCTAAAAGCAAATGATTTTGTAAATTCTTTTTTTTTATCATAAGTTCTAACAAAAATATCAGTTGGATTCCACGAATTACATGGATCTATATCACTTGGACATGCTGATGTACCACATGTTAAATTTTTAAGAGCCTTCATTATTACATAATCTCCTGGTCGAGCAAAAGATTCATCAGATAGAACTGTATTTTGTCCTCCAGCTGAGGTGTTGAAAAAAAGATTAATTGCGTGCCAGCCTTTTTGTTTTTGAACACCATATTTTTGCATTGCACCTGTTAAATTATCTGAGCAGTTTGGATGACCAAAATATCCAGCATCTTCATAATATTTTGATGTGCATGCAAGATTAAAAGTATCATGTCTACCAACAGTGTCTCTTATTACCTCAACTAAAGGTTCATGATCTGTATCGTAAAACTTTGAGTATAGACCAGGACCAGGGAAAGTATTACCCATAAATGTTCTTGTTGTTTGCCAGTCAAGACCTTTCTCAACACCCTTTTCAAGCTTTGCTGTATCAAAAGCTACAAAGTCAGAACACTGTCTACCTGTTGGACATATAATTTGAATATAGTCTCCCTCTTTAACTTCAAATGAGATTGCAGTTTGTTTATCAATGTTAGTTTCATTTAGTGGATCAAATACAGGATCAGGAATTATGGAATGATCTTTATCATTAACTATATTTGCTCTTTTAACAAAAATTGTTAAATCAGTAGGCGGGTTTTGTTCATGTACGAGCATTGCAGGCCCTGGTGCTGCAAAAATACTGTAACACTTGTCTTTTGATTTAAATTTTAATTTCTCACCCCACGATGCATCTTTATCAAAAACTATTGCTGATTTTGAGTTCTTTATGTCTAGGTTTCTTTTTTTTAATTGATAAGCTGCAACTCTAGAAGTCTCATCTTTTAACAATAAAATTTTTTTTATTTCTACGCTGTCTTTTATTTCTTTTAAGCTAAGCAATGAAAGATCTGAATTACCATCTTTATTAAATACAGTTATCTCACAGATTTGATTTCCCTCATTATTTATTATTTCAATTTCATCATCAGGAAATAATTGTATTCCTGTTAAACCGCCGCCATTAACTACATATCTTTCAACTCCAGGTGGCAACACGTTCAATCCGGGTTCTCTTATTTGAAATAATTCACTACTCATAAACAATCATAAACACTTATATATTATATATATATGTTCTTGTTGACTATACATTTTCTTAGGCACATAATTAGTCACTTAATATATTAAGAAAGGGGAAAATAATGAGAAAAATAATATCTCTTATATCTGCTTTAGTGATTTCAATGGTTTCTTTCGTTGGAGTTGCAAACTCAGCAGATAGTAAAAAACCCATTGTTATACCAACACACAACTGGTCGAGCCAAGTAGTTATGGCATATGTGATCGGTGGAATTATGGAGAGCATGGGTAATAACGTTAAATACGTTCCAGCTGACTCTCAAGCTGTTTACGAATCTATTAGAATTGGAGACGTAACTTTATCACACGAAGTTTGGGAATCTGCATTTGGAAAATCATTTGACACTGCTCGAGATAAGGGCGGAGTTTTAGATTGGGGTGATCATGAAGCAAGAACAATTGAGGATATGGGTTATCCTGATTGGGCTGTAAAATATTGTCCTGGTCTACCAGATTGGAACGCTTTAAAGAATCCAGATTGTGCTAAAAATTTTGCAACACCAGACTCTGGTGGAAAAGGACGAATGCTTGAAGGTCCTCAAAGTTGGCACGGAGACCTAATACCTCAAAGAATTGAAGCTCTTGGATTAGGTGATCTATGGACTGTTAAGTTTGCTGGTGGTGCGGATGCACTTTGGGCAGAACTTAAAGCAGCTAAAAAAGAAGGAAGAGGAACTATAATTTTCAACTGGACACCAAACTTTACTGATGGTGCTGGTTTTACTTTTATAGATTTCCCACCATACTATGATGGTTGCAGACCTGTAGACGGTGGTGATGGAAAATGTGGAGCTCCTGACGGCTATTTAAAAAAAGCTGTTAACGAGAGCTTTCCAAAAACTCACCCAGCAGCTGCAGCTATGTTCAAGAAATTATCTTTTAACACAAGTCAAATTGGAGCAATGGCTGCTTTAGTTGATGAAGATAAGATGTCTCATGAAGATGCTGCAAAAAAATGGTTAGCTGACAATAAGTCTGTATGGCAAAGTTGGACTAAGTAATCACTTTATTTCAACTAAAAATCAAATTAAAATCTTCCCTAGTTTTACTAGGGGAGATTTTTTTTTTATTTTAGTGTAGTTTATAAAAGTAATGAGAAAGATTTTAATTTATATAATTTTAAGCTTTATATTTTCCAATATTAGTTTTGCAAAAAAATCAGGATGTACTGATGGAGATTGTAATAATGGTTTTGGAACATGGACTTACACTGATAAAACAACCTATGTTGGTGATTGGGTTAACGGGTCAAAAAAAGGAAAAGGCATTGAAACCTGGCCAAATGGATATGTTTATGAAGGCGAATTTAATGACAGTAAATGGCATGGTATAGGAAAATTAAAATTTCCTGATGGCTCTACTTATGAAGGAGAGTGGAAAAATAGTAAAATGCACGGCAAAGGAGTTTTCACCTGGTCTGATGGCAAAGTGATGGAAGGGACATGGAATGAGGGCAACCATGTTAAGTAACATTTATAGATTGTCTGAAAATTATAAAAATTCATTAGGATTAGTTAGTTTAACAATTGCAATTTTTTTTACATTCTTTGCTCTTAACGTTTTTTTTGGACCAGATCCAAATGCTGAAAAAAAAATAGCACAGGAAAAAAAAATTCAAGAAAAAGTAAATGAATTCATTGAGAGTTTACCAAGAGGGGTATTGACTTTTTACGAAAGTGACAAAGGAAGGAAACTTTCAGCAGAAGAATATAAAATAGTGTGCAATAATACAAAAATTATTACTCAAAGAGCTATTATGGGGGCAAATATAACAGATACCAAAGCATTTAATTTATATACAGCAAACGGTGGTACTACAGGAAAATATGCAGTTAATTGGGATGATAGTAAAAATAAATGTTTTGCAAAATTTACAGTAAAACCTCTCGAGGGAACTTCTGATTCAGTTACGGTTGAGGGTGAGGCACTTGGATTTTTAAGGACAAGTATAGATACAAGGGTTTATTTTATTAAAAATTTTTAGATGGAGAATACACTAATAATAATAGTATAATTATTAAAATATGTCTTCTACACCAGTAATAAAATGTGAGTCTGTTTACAAAATTTTTGGAACTAATGCCAAAAAAATGCTTCAAAATGCAAATGGTAATGTAGATGCAAAATCATTTCAGGATGAAGGGTGTATTGTTGGAGTTAATAATGCATCATTTGAAGTTTCTAAAGGTGAAATGCTTGTGGTTATGGGCTTATCTGGTTCGGGAAAATCAACATTGTTAAGATGTATATCTCGTTTGACTGATGCAACTGGAGGAAAAATATTTATAGAAGGTCAAGATCTTCTTGCAATGAACGAGAGACAATTAATTGAATTACGAAGAAATAAAATGGGAATGGTGTTTCAGAGTTTTGCCTTACTCCCACATAAAACAGTTTTGGAAAATATAGCTTTTCCTTTACAAATAAAAGGAAGCAAAACTAACGAGAGCATTCAAAAAGCAGTCGAAATGGTCGAACTTGTTGGCTTAAAAGGGAGAGAAAATTATTTTCCAAGAGAGTTATCAGGAGGTCAACAACAAAGAGTAGGTATAGCTCGTTCACTTGCAGTTGAACCTGATATTTGGTTTTTGGATGAACCTTTTTCTGCTCTTGACCCTTTAATTAGAAAAGAAATGCAAGATGAATTTTTGAGACTTCAAGGAGTTTTAAATAAAACAATTCTATTTATCACACATGATTTTGACGAAGCACTAAGGCTTGCCGATAGGATAGCAATTATGAAGGATGGTTTAATTGAACAATTAGATACTCCAGCAGACATAGTTTTGAATCCAAAAACTGAATATGTAAGAAAATTCACTCAAGAAGTACCTAGAGAAAAAGTTTTGAAGATCGAAGCAGTAATGGACAAATCTTCAGGGGGACAAAATGCTGACAATATCACTGTTTCAAAAGATGCTATAATTGAGACTGTAGCTGAAAAAATTTTAAATCAGGATAAACCGGTGAGTGTAATAGATAAAAATAATAATGTAGTTGGAAGTGTAAAACCTTCAAAAATAATCCAAACTGTTTTTGGTCAAGGTAAAGAAAATAAATAAATTATTATGGCGTTACTTCAAAAATATCCTAAAGCTGTTCAATGGTCATTTTTGTTATTAGTGTTCTTTGGTTTATGTTTTGCAATTGAGGTTCCTGATGGATATGAATTTGCAAAAGCTGGAACTGAATTTATTGATAAAGATAAATTAGATCAAACAAAATACAGCGTGTTTTGGAGATTACCTGCTTTTATAGCATGGATGCCGGGGTGGATAAATGACTCGGTTTTTTTTCTATTAAATGAATGGGCACCTATAGAATATTTTGATAGCGATATTCAGGAGACAAAATCTCGTCCAGTTGTTCTTCATATTACAAGAATTATTTCTAGATCAATGCTTTTCATGATTGAGTTCATAAGAGAAATTTTAATTGGAGGTGTTGAAACTGTTGTAGCATTTACTAGTTGGGATTGGTTAGATAAAAATCCTTGGGCAGAATTACCAGGACTTCCTTGGACTATTGTTGCTGGTGCAGCTGTAGTGTTAGGATATAAATTAAATGGCAGGAATCTCGCCATCTTTGCTGGATTAACTATGATTTACATTTCAGCATTCGGTCAATGGAAACCTTCAATGCAAACTTTATCTTTTGTAATGGTTGCAGCTCCAATATCTTTTTTATTAGGATTAGGATTTGGAATATGGGCATACAGAAGTAAAAGAGTTGAAAATATTTTAAACCCACTTCTTAACGTTGCACAAACTATGCCACACTATTCTTATTTAGTTCCAATAATGGTTTTATTTGGCATTGGTGACCATGCTGGAGCAATAGCAACTATTATTTTTGCTACACCTCCTATGGTTAGATTGACTTTATTAGGACTCAGGAAAGTTTCACCAGAAGTTATAGAAGCAGGAAAGATGAGTGGATGTAGTAATTTCCAACTCTTATTTAAAGTATTAATACCAACGGCTCGTAGAGATATTTTAATTGGTGTTAACCAAGTTATCATGCAGTGTTTAGCAATGGCTGTTATTGCATCTTTTATTGGAGCAAAAGGACTAGGCTGGAATTTATTATTAGCTTTGAACCAATTACGAATAGGTTTAGCTTTAGAAGCAGGAATATGTATAACACTAATCGCTGTTTTA
This sequence comes from uncultured Pelagibacteraceae bacterium, assembly GCA_902584015.1. GTDB lineage: Bacteria > Pseudomonadota > Alphaproteobacteria > Pelagibacterales > Pelagibacteraceae > Pelagibacter. Next base: position 26,124 of record CACHYG010000011.1, on the reverse strand, counting down.
TTAGATAAAATGTCATTGGCATGGGCAAACAAGCAAATAAATTATTTTGAAAATCCAACTTTCTTTCAAAGAAATAAATATTTTATGATTTTTGTAGGAGTTGTCGTAGCAGGATATATTTTATCATATATTGGAACATTTTATTTCAAAGAAGGATTTAATTATCTGTTTATTGTTCCACACAATAAAGGAATATCTACAGAAGCATTTTGGAATTCTGGTGTAGATTGGATACTTGATAATTTTTTTGATCCACTAAAAGTTTTTAATACTTGGTTAATTACACAAGTTTTAATTCCTATGAAAAATGCCTTCTTAAGAATGCCAGCAGTAGCTACTTTTGTGCTTTTTATGGGTGCTGGATATATTATTGGAGGAATAAGATCTGCAATTGTTGTTGGAAGCTTTACATTATTTATAGCTCTAACTGAGTGGTGGGATAGAGCGTTAATAACCATGTATATGGCAACATTTGGCGTAATTGTTTCAGGTATTTTAGGTATAATAATTGGAACTTTAAGTGCGCAAAGTAAAACAAGCACTAAAATTACATTGGCGGTGTGCGACACACTTCAAACATTTCCATCTTTTATTTACCTAATACCTGTAATTATGTTATTTGGGGTAACAGATACTTCTGTTTTAATTGCAGTTGTAATTTATGCAACAATACCTGCAACAAGATACACAATAGAAGGATTAAGAAGTGTTCCATCAGCATTACATGATGCAGGCTCAATGTCAGGAGTTAACAGACTTCAAAGATGGATGAGAATAGAACTCCCTTTAGCTTTTCCACACATGATGCTTGGAATAAATCAAACAGTCGTATTTGCATTATTTATGGTAATTATTGGAGCAATGATTGGGACAACTGATCTTGGACAATATATACTTAAAGCATTATCTGACAGACAAGGAACCGGCAATGGTTTGATGTTGGGGTTATGTGTAGCCTTTATTGGACTCGCAGTAGATAATTTAATACGTACTTGGGCTGAAAAACAAAAGAAATTGTTAGGGCAGGATTAGTATTTTGTGAATGGGATACTTGCCATTGATCAAGGAACCACATCATCTAGAGCAATTATTTTTTCAAAAAGTGGCAAAAAATTAATTTCATCTCAATTAGAATTTAAGCAATTTTTTCCAAAAAACGGGTGGGTAGAACATAATCCCGACGAAATTTGGTCAACAACAATTAAAGTCACAAAAAATGTTTTGTTAAAATCAAAGAAGTTAAAAATAAATATTAAAGCCTTAGGCATTACCAATCAAAGAGAAACAACCATATGCTGGGATAAAAGAACAGGTGAGCCGGTTTATAATGCAATTGTTTGGCAAGACAGAAGAACAGAAAACTACTGTAAAAAAATTAAAAAAAAAGAAAAATTAATTAGAAAAAAAACCGGTTTATTTTTAGACCCATATTTTTCTGCAACAAAAATAAAATGGATAATAGACAACGTTCCAAAAGCTAAAAAATTATTTAAAAAAAATGAGTTGTTGTTTGGTACAATTGATAGCTTTTTGATTTGGAAATTAACTAATGGAAAAATTCATGCAACAGATGCCACAAATGCTTCAAGAACAATGCTTTTTAATATTACAAGTAACAAGTGGGATAAGGATATTTTAAAAATATTCAATCTAAATGAAAAAATTCTTCCTACTGTTAAAAATTCTGCTGATGATTATGGTTTTACAAGCGAGAAAATTGTTGGACAAAAAATAAGAATTTCTGCAGTATTGGGCGACCAACAAGCAGCTGCAATAGGTCAAGTATGTTTCGAAAAAGGATCAGTCAAAAGTACCTATGGTACAGGAGCCTTCGTATTAATGAATACTGGTGAAAAAAAATTAATTTCAAAAAATAAATTAATAACTACAATTTGTTACAGAATAAATAATAAAACTACATATGCTTTAGAAGGGTCTATATTTATTGCAGGTGCTGGCGTGCAATGGCTAAGAGATAAAATCAGGTTAATAGATAATGCTTATGAGACTGAAAAGATCGCGAAATCGAAAAAAAATAGTAAAGGCGTTTATGTTGTGCCAGCCTTTACAGGTCTAGGAGCTCCATACTGGAATTCCAAATCAAGAGGTCTAATCATGGGTCTTACACGGGATAGTGATTGGAAAGATTTAGTGAGAGCAACAATAGAGTCCGTTGCTTATCAAACTTCTGATTTGTTAGTATCAATGAGAAAAGATGGTTTAAACCCTAAAAGTGTTAAGGTTGACGGCGGTATGGTTTCAAATAATTGGTTTGTTCAATTTCTATCAGAGATTTTAAAAATTAAGATTACTAGATCAAAAATTAATGAAACTACTGCTTTAGGGGCTGCTTATATGGCTGGTTATCAAACTGGTATTTATAAATCTCTCAGTGATATTAAACAAAATTGGAAAAAAGATAGAGACTTTAAACCAAAATTCAATAAAAGTTACAGAAATAAGTTATTGCAAGGATGGGAACAAGCAATTAAAAAAACTTTAGCATAATTTTGTTATGGCAAAAATATTAGTTATTGGCGGTGGAGCAATGGGATCAGCTTTTACGATCCCTTGTTTAGAGAATAAAAATAATGTTACAATTACTGAACCTTATAGCAAACAATTTATAAATAACCTTAAATCAAAAAGTAAATTTCATTCAGTATTAAAAATAAAGCTACCAAAAAAACTTAAATTCAGAATATTTTCAAAAGAACTTTTAAAAGAAAAGTTTAATTTGATAGTTATCGCGCTTAGTTTACCAGGAATTAATTTCATAAGTAAAGAATTAAAAAATATTAAAAATAAAACACCAATATTAATTTTAACAAAAGGTTTAAAATATGACAAAAAAAGAAATAAAATTTTAACAATTTCTGAGCAAATTAAAATTAGCACTAAGATTAAAAATATTTCAGTTTTAAAAGGCCCATGTTTAGCAAAAGAACTAGCAAGAAAAAATCAGACAAAGGTAATTATTGCAAATAAAAATATTAATATAGCAAAAAAAATTGGAAAATTAATTTCAACAAATTATTATTTAGTTGAATATTCGACAGATATAATTGGTGTTGAGGTTTGTTCAGCTATAAAAAATATTTATGCTATGGTTATAGGTGCAGGTCAATCTTTAAATATGTCTTCAAGTTTATTTCAAAAATCTTTAATGGAAATGAAATATTTAACAAAATATTTTAATGGCAAAGAAACTACAGTCGAAAGTCTAGCAGGTGTTGGTGATTTATATGTAAGTGCTGCTGGAGGTAGAAATAGTAAAATGGGTGATTATTTAGGAAAAGGTTTTGTTTTCAAATCTGCTAAGAAAAAATTTATGCTGAAAGATACAGTTGAAGGAGAACAATTGGCGAGAGAAATTGGACCGTTTATTTTCAAAAAAATTAATTTACAAAAAATACCTTTAATGATCAATTTACTTAGATCTTTATTAAAAAATAAAAAATTAAATTTAAAAAAATTGTAAATTTTATGAAATCTAATTGGAACTACCCAACAACCGTCTGGGTCGGTAATAATAGAATAATTGAGATTAATTCTGCATGCAAAAGTCTTAAAATTAAAAAGCCATTGTTTGTCACAGATAAAGATTTAGCAGGTTTATATTTTGTAAAAAATGTAATTAAAATTATTGAAAAAGAGTTCAAAAACTTGAATATTTTTTCTAATTTTTCTGGAAACCCCAATGGCGATGATGTTGATGAAGGTGTTATAGAATTTAAAAAAAATAATTGTGATGGTGTAATAGCTTTTGGTGGAGGAAGTGGATTGGATGTTGGAAAAGCAATAGCATTTATGTCTGCTCAAACAAGATCAATTTGGGATTTTGAAGATATAGGTGATTATTGGAAAAGAGCAAACAACAATAATATTGCACCTATAATAGCTGTACCTACAACAGCGGGCACAGGCTCAGAAACTGGAAGAGCATCAGCGATAATTAATAATGAAACTGGGGTAAAAAAAATAATTTTCCATCCTAAATTTTTACCATCGATTGTAATTTTAGATCCAGTTTTAACTTTGGACCTTTCTCCTAGATTAACTGCTGCAACAGGAATGGATGCTTTAGCCCATAACCTAGAGGCTTTTTGTGCTCCTGGATTTCATCCAATGGCGGACGGCATAGCTATAGAAGGTATAAGATTGACAAAAAAATCTTTGATGACTGCTGTCAAAGATGGAAAAAATTTAGAAGCAAGGTCAGATATGTTGGCCGCAGCAAGCATGGGATCTACTGCGTTCCAAAAAGGCCTTGGTGCAATTCATTCATTAAGTCACCCAGTAAACGCTCAATTCAATTTACATCATGGATTATCCAATGCAATTTTTATGCCTTATGTACTCACTTATAATAAAAAATTTATAGAAAAAAGAATAGTATCTATTTGTGATTTCCTTGGTTTAAAAAAAGATTTTAAATGTTTTTTGGATTGGATCTTAGAACTAAGAAAAGATTTAAATATCCCACATGCTTTATCAGAAGTTATCAACGAAGATAAATTTGATTTAGAAATGTTATCAAAAATGGCTCTTGAAGATCCTTCAACTGCGACAAATCCTAGATTGTTAAATCTAGAGGATATGAAAAAATTATATGACCACAGTATGAAAGGTAATTTATTTTCATGAAAAAAATACTAATAGTAGAGGGTAATCTTAAAGAGGAAAATCAGCAATTTACTAATGCTGGCATTCAAACACACACAGAAAGTTTAAAAGATAGTATTGCATATTTTACAAAAAATTTAGAAATTGATGTAGCAAATCCTTCATCAGATCCTAAAGTTTTTGAAAATATTAAAAACCTTGAGGAGTACGATGGTCTTATTTGGGGCGGCAGTAGCTTAAATATTTATAATGATACAATTGAAATTCGTAGACAAATTGAATTTATGAAAGAGTCTCAAAAAAAAATAAAAAAAATTCTTGCAATATGTTGGGGTATGCAAGTTGCTGTTACAGCAGCAGGCGGAGAAGTAAGGAAATGTCAAAAAGGAACACATAGGGGAATCGCTCATCAAATACAAATAAATGATAATGGGCTAAAACATCCTCTTTATAAAAATAAAAAAAATAATTTTAACACCCCTGCTTTTAATTTTGATGAAGTCTCAAAAATTCCAGATAACGCAATACTTTTATCATCAAATAAAATTAATAAAGTGCAAGGGCTAAATTTTAAAATTAATGAGTGTGATATTTGGGGTATACAATATCACCCAGAGATATCATACGATAAAATGATAAGATTAATCCATTTCAGAACTGATAGATTAATTGAAAAGAAGGCTTTTGAAGATCAAAAAGAAATTGATAATCATGTTCAAATGATAGAGCAAGAAAATCAAATATCAAATAGGGATTTAAGAATGATCGAATTGAAAAATTGGATTGATTATTTAAATGAAAATTAAATCTAAGCAACAAATAATAGAACATTTTATTTCAGGTAATAAACCAGATCAATTTATTGGTGTTGAGAATGAAAAATTTCTATTTAAAAAAAAAAGTAATGAAAGGGCAGATTACTCTGATTTATTAAAAATTTTCAATTTTTTTATCTCAAAATTTAAGTGGGAACCTATTAAAGAAGATGAAAATATTATTGGTTTAAAAAAAAATGGAAAAATGATAACTCTAGAACCAGGAAATCAAATAGAATTATCTGGTAGTCAATTATCTAATATTCATGAAGTCTGTTCCGAGTCATATGAATTTCAAGAAAAATTAAATTTAGCATGTGAAAACTTTGATTTAAAAACTTTATCAGTAGGCTTCGACCCATTTTCGAGTATTGATAAAATTCCAAATAATCCAAAAAAAAGATACAGAGTAATGACAAAAGAAATGCCAAAAAATGGTTCTCTAAGCTTAGAAATGATGTATCAAACAGCTGGTACTCAGATAAATATTGACTACAAAAATGAAGAAGATTTTAAAAAAAAATTTAAAGTTGCATCTTATCTAACACCAATAAGCATCGCATTATTTTCAAATTCTGCAATCAAAGAAAACAAATTCAGTGGTTATTTATCTTACCGTTCGAAAGTTTGGCAAAACACTTCTAGAGCTGGATTGCCAGAAATTTTTCTTGAAGAAATGTCTTATGAAAAATATGCAGATTTTGTTTTAAATTATCCACTGTTATTTTATCAAAAAAATAATGAATATTTATTTCCAGATGGTAAAACATATTCTGATTTAATAAAACAAGATGAAGCTGACAAAAGTAATCTTGAATTGCATCTATCAACAATTTTTACCGAAGTAAGATTGAAAAGCTACATAGAAATAAGATCTTTGGATGCATGCGAATGGGACTGTCATTGTGCTGGTCCAGCATTTTTAATTGGACTTCTTTATGGAAATTTAAATGAAACATATGAAATTATAAATAAATGGAAAAAAAAAGACATTTTAGAAGCATATTTTAATAGTCCATCAAAAGGTTTTGGCACAGAAATAGATGGGAAAAGTATTTTAGATTGGTCGGATATTTTTTTAAAATTATCAAAAGAGGGATTAAAATTTAGAAATCAATTAAACTCAAAAAAAAATAGTGAAGAAATATATCTTAAAAATGTTAGTAGCATGATCACTAAAAAAAGTACAAAAGCTGAGGATTCACTTAAAAATCTAAATCAATGAAAAAAATTATAGCAATACAATCTAACAACCTAAAAACAATTAATCCATTAACAGATACGTCTTTACAATTAGCAATTGAGGCTCAAAAAAGAGGTTTTAAAGTTTTTTGGTATGAAGCTGATAATTTAAGTATAATAAATTCTAAACTCCAAGCTCAAGGACATCTGGTATATTTTTTTGAAGGTAAAAAAAATTTTTATAAAATAAATAAAAAAATTAAATTTAATATTTCAAAAGCTGCTTTTATTTTAATAAGGCAAAATCCACCATTTGATATGAATTATATTAATTCTACATATTTTTTGGATAATATTGATCAAAAAAAAGTTATTAATAATCCATCTGCGATAAGAAATGTATCTGAAAAATTTTACTCTTCACGATTTTTAAGATTTATGCCTCCAACTATTTTTTCAAATAGTATTGAGGACATCCATAAACATTACAAAAAATATAAGAAAATCGTAATAAAACCTTTAGATGGTTACGCAGGAAAAAATATACTCTTTTTAACAAAAAAATTTTCTAAACCAAAAGTATCTTTGTTTATTAAAAAATATAATTATTTGATGGTCCAAAAATATTTAAATAAAGTAAAATTTGGAGACAAAAGAGTATTTATAATTAAGGGTAAAGTTAAAGGCGCAATTAAAAGAGTTCCAAGAGCAGGATCTAACTTATCAAATATTTCACAAGGTGGAACAGCATTTAAAACTGGCTTAAGTAAAAAAGAATTAAAAATTTCCTCATTAATCAGCAAAAGTTTAATAAAAGATAAAATTTATTTTGCAGGAATAGATTTAATTGATGGTTACCTCATTGGAGATATAAATGTTACATCTCCAACTGGATTACCTCAGTTTAAAGATCTTACAGGAAAAAATTTAGCAAAAGATTTTTGGGATGGTTTAGGTTTAAAATAATCCTTCTATATCACCTTTTTTATTTAGTTTTATTTTATCAGCGGCAGGGACTCTTGGTAAACCAGGCATTGTCATAATTGATCCACAAACTACAACAATAAACTCAGCACCAGATGATAATCTTACCTCTCTTATAGAAATTTCATGATCTGTAGGAGCTCCTTTTAATTTAGGATCAACTGAAAAACTGTACTGAGTTTTAGCTATACAAACGGGTAATTTTCCATATCCATTATCCTCAAATATTTTCAACTGTTTTTTAACGTTTTCATCTGAAGTAATTGAACTTGCTTTGTATATCTCCTTTGCAATTGTTTCCACTTTACTCCACAATGATTGATTATCTTCATATAAAAACTTAAAATTTTTCTTTTTTGAAACTTTGCATATCTTAACAACTTTTTTAGCTAAATCTTTTGCACCCTTTCCACCATCTGCCCAATGTGTAGACTCACTGACTTCAACCTTTTGACTTTTGCAAAAATCTTTTACAGCGGATATTTCTTTTTTTGTATCTAAAATGAAACTATTAACAGCTACAATTGGCGTTAATCCAAATTTTTTTATATTACTTATATGTCTTTCCAAATTTACCAAACCTTTTTTAAGTGCTTCAACATTTTCGTTTTTTAAATTTTCTTTTTCAACACCTCCATGCATTTTTAAGGCTCTTATTGTTGCAACAATAACAACACAACTTGGTTTTATGTTTGATTTTCTACATTTAATATTTAAAAATTTTTCAGCACCTAGATCTGCGCCAAACCCTGCCTCCGTAACAACATAGTCAGCAAGTTTTAAAGCAGACTTTGTTGCAATTACCGAATTACATCCATGTGCAATATTAGCAAAAGGTCCTCCATGGATTAATGCAGGATTATTTTCTAAAGTTTGGGTTACGTTCGGTCTTATTGCATCTTTTAAAAGAACAGTCATTGGTCCTTGGGCATTTAGATCTTTTGCATAAATAGGTTTGCCATCGGTATTGTATGCGATTGTTATATTTCCGATTCTTTTTTCTAAATCTTTTAGATCATTTGATAGGCAAAAAATTGCCATGACCTCTGATGCAACTGTGATATCAAATCCATCTTCCCTAGGGAATTCTTTTGCAACACCTTTAGTATTTATATTTATGAATCTTAAAGCTCTGTCATTCATATCCACAACTCTTTTCCAAACAATTCTCTTATCGTCAATTTTAAGTTTGTTACCCCAATAGATGTGATTATCAATTAATGCAGATAGCAAATTATGAGCTGATGTAATAGCATGAAAGTCTCCAGTAAAATGTAAATTAATTTGTTCCATAGGCACTACTTGAGCATAACCTCCTCCAGCAGCCCCTCCCTTCATACCAAACGATGGTCCGAGACTAGGCTCTCTTAAACATACTATTGATTTTTTACCAATTTTGTTAAGGCCATCATGTAACCCAACAGAGGTAGTTGTTTTTCCCTCTCCCGCTGGAGTAGGAGTAATAGCGGTTACTAAAATTAGATGTCCATCTTTTTTATTTTTTAATTTATTTAAGTATTCAAGGTTTATTTTAGCAATATGTCTACCCATAGGACTAAAGCTGCTATTATTATCAGGAACTTTGATTTTGCCTAAAATATCCTTAATAGGCTTCATTTTTGCGGCTCTTGCTATTTCGATGTCTGATTTGACTGCGCCCATATATGCTTTCTTTAAGCTTTATATTATGGAACAGATTTCTATACTTTATTATATAATTTTTAAAGAAATAAATTAAAATTAGTTATAATAATTTATGCAAAAATATTCATTTTTAAGCTTAATAAAAAATGCAATCTCAGGTCATAAAGGTTGGGAAGTTGCTTGGAAAGATCCAACACCAAAAAAAGAATATGACGTCGTCATAATTGGGGGCGGGGGTCATGGCTTAGCCACAGCATATTATTTAGCTAAAGAACACAAAATTACAAATATTGCTGTTATAGAAAAAGGATGGATTGGTGGTGGAAACGTTGGGAGAAATACAACTATTATAAGATCAAATTACATGCACGATGAGAACGGTCTTTTTTATGAGAAAGGGATGGACTTGTGGAGAAGTATGTCTCAGGATTTAAACTTTAATATAATGTTCTCCCCAAGAGGAATTATTAATCTTGCACATTCCGATGCGCAAATGAATGCATATGCAAGAAGAGGAAACTCTATGAGATTAAATGGTATTGATGCAGTATTGCTCGATAGAGAAGAAGTAAAAAAGAAAGTCCCAGTTTTAGATTTTTCTGACAATGTGAGATTCCCTATATTCGGAGCACTGATGCAACCTAGTGCTGGAACTGCTAGACACGATGCCGTTGCTTGGGGGTACGCAAGACAAGCTGACTCAATGGGAGTAGATATTATCCAGCATTGCGAAGTTACTGGATTTGATATTAGCAAGGGAAAAATTCAAGGAATTAAAACCTCAAGAGGAGATATTAAAACTAAAAAAGTTGGTTTATGTGTTGCTGGTAGCACCTCAATTCTAGCAGAAATGTTAAATATGACATTACCAATTGAAACTCATTTACTGCAAGCATGTGTTTCTGAACCAATCAAACCAATTCTTGACCATGTAGTAACTTTTGGTGCTGGACATTTTTATTGTAGTCAATCTGATAAAGGTGAAATGGTAATGGGTGGAGATTTGGATGGATATAATAGTTACGCGCAAAGAGGAAATTTACCAACACTTCAACATGTATTGACAGAAGGAATTGCGATGTTCCCATTCTTAAGTAAGTTAAATATGCTAAGAACCTGGGGCGGCATAATGGATATGTCAATGGATGGATCACCAATAATTGACAAAACTCATATTGCAGGATTATATTTAAATTGTGGTTGGTGTTATGGTGGTTTCAAAGCAACACCAGCATCAGGTTTTACTTTTGCACATACAATAGCACAAGATAGAGTTCACGAATTAAACTCTGGTTTTAGACTAGATAGATTTAGCTCTGGTCATCTCATAGATGAAAAAGGTCTAGGAACAAAAACTTGGATTTCTTAAATGCTTTACATCAAGTGCCCACATTGTGGTTTACGATCTCAAAATGAATTTGCTTATGGTGGAGATGCTTCAGTAAAAAGACCAGAACTTAACAAAGAAATTTCAGATCAAGAGTGGGATGAGTTTGTATATTTAAGAAAAAGTCCGAGAGGAAAACATTTAGAACTTTGGCATCATGTATCTGGATGTAGACAATGGATAAAAGTTCTTAGAGATACCTCAACACATGAAATATTTAATACTTATAAATCAGAAGAAAAAGTTGGATAATGGTACAAAATTATAGATTAGATAAAATTGGATTAGTAAATAGAGAAAAAAAATTTTCATTTAAATTTAATGGAAAAAAATATTTTGGCTATGAGGGAGATACATTGGCATCTGCTTTAATTGCTAATGGAGTTCATTTAGTAGGAAGAAGTTTCAAATATCATAGACCAAGAGGTTTTTTTTGGTGCAGGTGTCGACGAGCCATACGCTCTAGTTCAATTATATAGAAATGGCGAAACAGAACCAAATGTAAGAGCAACTGAACAGGAATTATTTGAGGGTTTAGAGGCGAAGAGCGTAAATTGTTGGCCAAGTGTAAATTTTGATATTGGTGCAATAAATAATTTTTTAAATATATTTTTACCAGCAGGTTTTTATTACAAAACTTTTATGTGGCCGAGAAGCTTTTGGTACAGAATATATGAACCATTTATCAGAAAAGCAGCAGGTTTTGGCGTTGCATCAAAAGAACATGACAAGGAAAGATATGAACATAAATATGAGTATTGTGATTTATTAATTGCTGGATCTGGACCCTCTGGATTGGCAAGTGCTTATGCTGCAGCAAAAAATGGTGCAAGAGTTATTCTTGCTGAAGATAAGCCTAGATTTGGTGGAAGTTTATTAACATCAGATGTGAGTATTAATAATCAAAGTGGAAAAGAATGGGCTGATAATATTATTACAGAACTTAAAGGAATGACAAATGTAACTGTTAAAAATAGAGCTCAAATTTTCGGTTACTATGATCACAATATGCTAGTAATGTCTGAAAGAGTAACAGACCATTTGCCAAAATCTGAAGAATTTACTCCTAAACAAAGACTTTGGTATATAAGAGCAAAACAAGTAGTAATTTCTTCAGGATCAATAGAAAGACCAATTGTTTTTGGAAACAATGATACACCTGGAGTAGTCTTAGCATCTGCAGCTAAGGAATACATGAAAGTTTATGGAGTTTTAGTCGGAAAAAAACCTATTGTATTTACTAACAATGATAGTGCTTATGAAACTGCTATCGAGTTTAAAAAAAATAATATTAATCCAATTGTATTGGATAGTAGACAAGACAGTAACTCAGAAATAGTTAAAGAAGCAAAGTCTCTTGGTATAGATATTAAATTTTCTCATGTTGTAGTTGCAGCCAAAGGTTATAAGAAAGTAAAATCTTGTGATATTGCAGAAATATCTGAAGATAAACAAAATTTAAATCAAATTAAAAACATTGAATGTGACTGTATTTGTGTCTCTGGTTTTTGGACCCCAACTATTCATCTTGCGTCTCAATCAGGTGGTAAGACAAAATTTAAAGAAGAAATCGATGCTTTTGTGCCAGATAAATCGAAACAAAAAGAAGTAACCTTGGGTTCTGCAAATGGAGTATTTACTTTAGAAGAAACATTGAAAACTTCTTTTGACAAGGGTTTTGAATTATCTAAAGAAATTACGAATAATAACAATAGCCAGCAAATACCAAAAGTTTCAGAAAAAAAACACTCTAAACACGATAAGTTTTGGTGTGTTCCGTTACCAAAAGGAAAAAAATATAAAAGATTTTTAGATTTTCAGAATGATGTTGCTGTATCAGATATAGAACTTGCAATTAGAGAGGGCTATAGATCTATTGAGCACGTAAAGCGTTATACTACGTTAGGTATGGCTACCGATCAAGGAAAAACAAGTAATCTTAATGGATTACAATTAGTATCAAATATAGAAAATAAAGTTGTTCCAGCAGTAGGACACACAACATTTAGACCACCTTATACACCAATTTCTATTGGAGCTATTGTAGGAAGAGAAATTGGAAAACACTCTAAACCAACAAGAAAATCTCCAATGCATAATTGGCATGAAAAAAATAATGCAGTTTTTGTTGATGCTGGCGTTTGGTTACGACCAAGATACTATAAAAGAGGAAATGAAGGATTATTTGAAGCCTCTAAAAGAGAAGCTGAAAACGTTCGAAAAAATGTTGGCGTTTGTGATGTAACAACTCTTGGAAAAATAGATGTTAAAGGTCCCGATGCAGCTGAGTTTTTAAATAGAGTTTATACAAATGCATGGCTTAAACTACCAGTTGGAAAAGCAAGATATGGTGTAATGCTTAGAGAAGATGGTATCGTAATGGATGACGGAACAACTACAAGGATTTCTGAGAATCACTACCATATGACAACCACTACTGCTCAAGCAGCTAATGTATTGTCTCATTTAGAATACTATTTACAACTAGTTTGGCCTGAACTTGATGTTAATGTTGTATCAATAACCGAACAGTGGGCTGGCGCTGCTATCGCAGGACCAAAGTCTAGAGATTTATTACAAAAACTTTTTCCAGATACAAATGTTTCTAATGAAGGATTACCATTTATGGGATTTGTAGAGGCAAATTTATTTGGTGTTAATGCAAGAATATTTCGAATTTCATTTTCTGGAGAGCTTGCTTATGAAGTAAATGTTGAATCAGATAATGGAAACTTTATGTGGGAAAAAATTATTGAAATTGGTAAAGATTTTGATTTGCAACCATATGGAACTGAAGCTTTATCAACTCTTCGAATAGAAATGGGCCACGTTGCTGGATCAGAATTAGATGGAAGAACTATACCTTATGATACAGGTTTAGATGGTTTAGTAAGTAAGAAAAAAGACTTTATAGGTAAAAGATCTTTATTGAAAAAAGCCTATAACGAAAAGGATAGACAAAGATTAGTAGGAGTAGTTCCATTAGATAAAAAGACAAGTATTCCAGAAGGATCACATCTTGTAAAAGACCCTAAAGGAAAGTTACCTAATCCAAAGCTAGGACATATTTCGGCTTCTTGTTGGAGTGTTGAACATAACAATCCATTCTCTTTAGCTATTTTAAAAGATGGAAAAAATATGATTGGCTCAAAACTATATGCTATGTCTCCACTAAAAAATAAAACTATAGCAGTTGAAATTGTATCATCGCACTATGTAGATCCAAAAGGGGAGAGAGTGAGATCATGACAAGTATATCACCTTTAAATAGTGTTCATATAGTTGGAGATCATGGTAATTTTAAAAATAAAAATACTGATGAAATTATAAATATAAAAGAATTAAAAAAATTTAAAATTTTTCAGATTGTAAAGTTTAAAAAAAATAAGAAAAATATTAACGATTATAAATTATCTGGTCTAGATTTTCCTGATAAACTTAGAGTATCTAAAAATAAGGATGTAAGAATATTATGGATAGGCCCAAATAATTGGCTTGCATTGTCAGGTACAATTAGTTTATCTGATGAAATAGCAAAAAGTCTTTCTAACGATGAGTTTGCTATAACTGATTTATCTCACTCAAAAGCAATTATTGAACTATCAGGTAAAAACGTAAAAGAGGTTCTAAAAAAAGGCTGCCCAATTAATTTTAATGATATAAATAAAAATGAAGTAGTAAATTCAATCTTTAATGGAATTGCAGTTACTCTAGATTTTATAAACGACCAACCCGACAATATAAGAGTGATTTGCTTAAGAAGTTTTGGAGAGTCATTGTATCATTCCGTCACAGATGCTTCACTTGAGTTCGGTTATAAAGCTTTTTAATTTACACAAACTGTATAACTTTCAAATCAAACTTGTTCAGAAATAAAGAATCAGTATTAATTCCGCGTTGTGATGATAAAAAATTTCTCATTATATGTTATATTATTAATTGCATTAAACGGGTGTATACAAACCACCGCATCATTTATTGGACCAGCCTATACAGTTGCAAGCACAGGTAACGTCTATCAAGCAGGATTAAGCGTAACAATAAATCAGGCATTAGTACATACGACTGGAGAAGACGTAATAGAAAATGTCACAAAAATTTTAGATAACCTAGACGAAAAAAAAAATAATAAGAAAAACTCCTTTCAAACAGAGAACAATCATCAAGCTTTTGTAAATTCAGTAAAATCAGCAATTAGAAATAACAATTAAATTTAGATAAACTTTTTATAATTATCTTGGTTAAAAATTTAATTATATTATATGTTTTAATAAATATGGAATCTATAGAGGGAAATTTTGATAATAGTGAGGTAAATGAATTATTACTATATCATTTTAAAGAATTACGATCTGTCTCTCCTGAAGGGAGTACCCATGTACTTGATATATCTGGGTTAAAGGATCCTAGTATTAAATTTTGGAGTATATGGGAAGACAGTAAACTCGTAGGGTGTGGTGCTATAAAATTATTTGATCAGAAACATGGTGAGTTTAAATCTATAAGAGTGACAAACGAATTTAGGAAAAAAGGTTATGGGGAGAAAATTTTAAAACACTTATTAATTAAAGCTAAAAATTTAAATTTAAGAAAATTAAGTATCGAGACTGGATCTGGAGATTTTTTTAAACCAGCAAGACAATTATTTCAGAAAATTGGTTTCAAAAAATGTTCTCCTTTTGCTCACTACAAAGAGGATCCCAACTCTTTTTATATGAATCTAGATATTTAAATTAATCTAATACCTCGCTTAATTTTTTAAATTCTCCAATTTTAAAAATTAAAGCATCGTCTCTTTTAAAGCCAAATTTTTCTGCGTTATCTTTGAATCTTTTTGGAGGTTCCATTATTGGTTCAAGTGATAAAACAAATGTACCCCAATGAGTACCTAAAACTTTTTTACTTTTGAGATCTTGAGCAGCTTGCAGCGCCTCCTCGGGTGATGTGTGATATATTGATTTTTCAAACATTGGTCTAAAGTCATATGCACCAATATTTATCATTGTTAGATCAATCGGCCCAAACTCTTTGCCAATTTTTTTGTATATATTTCCATATCCAGTATCACAAGCAAAAAATATTTTTTTTCCAGCATGCTCTATTAAAAAACTACCCCATAAAGTTTTATTTGTATCTGTTAAACTTCTTTTTGACCAATGAACCGCAGGTAAGAATGTAATTTTTAAATCATTAAATTTTACTTCTTGATACCAGTCAAGTTCTTGAACATTTTTAAAATGATGTTTTGTAAAATATTTACTTAATTTAAGTGCGGTAAATACTTTTGTATCTTTGTATGGAAACTTTCTTATAGTACTCATGTCTTGATGATCATAATGATTATGAGTCAGTAAAAATAAATCAATTTTTGGTAGCTCACTTAAATTTAAAGCCGGCTCAGTATATCTTTTAGGTCCAAAAATTAATGGTCCAGCATTTTTAGAAAAAACTGGATCAGTAATTATAGTTGTATTACCTAATTTAATTAAAAAGGTAGCATGTCCTATCCAACCGATATAATCATTATTTTGAATACTATTTAATTTTTCTAAGACTAAATTTTTTTTGATTACGTGTTCATCTGGAACAGTCATGTCTAATTTTTTTTTCTCTTTATTGAATGTGCTATAGGACCATTTTACATTTTCACTTCGAATAGGTGATCCCTCAGGGTTTCTGAATTTTCCATTGTCTAAATGATGATATGGTTTATTTGTCATAGCAAGAGTTATTGAAGTATATTGAAAAAAAAAATAATTTAAATTATAAATTTTTTCATTATTACAGTTTAATAATTGTAGTGAAATGACCCATTTTTCTTTTAGGTTTTATTTCTTTTTTTTGGTAATCAAAAAAAAATTCGTTTTCTTTAACTTTTTTGTTTCGATACTCACTAATATCTTCTCCAATTAAGTTTATCATTTTTGCATTGTAAATTTTTTTTGTTTCTAATCTATCTAAGGCACAAACTGCTCTTATGTGATTTTCAAATTGACTTACATTATGTGAATTTATTGTTAAGTGACCAGAATTATGTACTCTCGGTGCGATTTCATTTACGTAAAGATTGTCGTTTTCGTCAATAAAATATTCTACACATAAAGTACCTACATAATCTAATTCTTCTGAAATTTTTTTTGCCCATTCGGTTGATAAATTTAAAATATCGCTACTTATTTTTGCAGGTATTTCTGAAAATTTAAGTATCTGATCTTTATGTACATTTTCTATTGGTTCATATATCTCATAGGTTTTATATTTAAATCTCGTAATAATTACTGAAATTTCTTTTTTTAGATTTATAATTTTTTCTAAAATATACTGATTGTTAAAATCTATTTTGTGTTGATCTATCTCATTTTTATTATTTAGTCTAAATTGTCCTCTACCGTCATAACCAAGAGTAGTGGTTTTCAAAATACCTGGTAAAAGATTTAAATTGTTATTTAAATCTTCTAAGCTTTTTATGATTACATATTCGGTCGTCTTAATACCTAAATTATTTATGAAATTTTTTTCAGAAAATCTATTTTGAATTACTTGATTAATATTTGGTTTAGGCAAAACCTGCTTATGCTTATTAATAAACTCAAGGGTATTAAAAGGAATATTTTCAAATTCGTATGTTACAATATTTACTTTATTAATAAACTCTGAAATTTTTTTCTCATCATTATAATCACCTAGAATGAAATCGTCAGCAAATTTTTGTGCAGGTGCGTTTTCGTCATCACAATAAATTATAGTTTGTATATTTAATTTTTTTGCAGCTGTTGCAAGCATACTACCTAATTGACCACCGCCTAAAATTCCAAGATTTACCTTACTCATTTATCTTGGTTTTTTTTTCACAGATCTAGTTTGTTTTGCACGCCAACTTTCAAGACTTTTTCTAATTTTTGTATCACTAACTGATAAGATCGATGCAGAAAGTAGAGCAGCATTTATTGCGCCATCAGCACCGATCGCAACTGTCCCAACTGGAATTCCTTTTGGCATCTGTGCTATTGAAAGAAGACTGTCTAAGCCCTTTAATCTTTTACTCTCTACCGGCACCCCTATTACAGGTATTCTAGTTAATGCTGCTATCATTCCAGGAAGGTGTGCAGAGCCGCCAGCACCTGCAATAATTACAGAAATATTATTTTTTTCAGCTTTTTTCGCGAATTCGTACATTCTGTCTGGAGTTCTATGAGCTGATACAATCTTAGTTTCATATTTTATTTTGAGTATCTTAAGCACTTTGACTGTGTATTTCATAGTCGAGTAATCTGATTGACTACCCATTACAATTGCTACTTTGTGATTTTTTTTATTTTGCATTTATATATTTAATATCAAAAAAGCTAACACTAATATATATTTATTATATGAATTATAAAATCGATAATCTTCAATACTGTAAGTGGTCCCGCGAGGCATTTGAAATAAACCATCAAGCAGGTTTAGATGCTATACATGTCACAGTGGTTTACCATGAAGATTATGATGAATTTCTTGAAAGATTAAAAGAATGGGATGAACATTTTGAAAATAATTCTGATTTAATTTTTCTCGGTAAAAATTTTACTGATATTGAGAAAGCTAAAAAAGAAAAAAAAACAGCAATTTTTTTTGGTTTTCAAAATTGCTCTCCTATTGAGGATGATATCGGTTTAATAGGAAAAGTTCATGAAAATGGATGTAGATTTATGCAATTAACATACAACAATCAATCTCTCCTTGCTACTGGATGTTATGAAAAAAATGATAGTGGGGTTACTAATTTTGGTCGAGAAGCAATAAAAGAAATGAACAAGATTGGTGTAGTAGTTGACATGTCGCATTCTGCAGAAAAAAGTACTTTTGATGCGATAGATATAAGTGAAAAGCCAATAGCTATCACTCATGCAAATCCCAGTTTTTGGCACAGTGCAAAAAGAAATAAATCTAAAGACCTATTAAAAACTCTAGCTGAAAGTAAAGGGATGTTAGGACTATCATTATATCCTCACCATTTGAAAAATGGTACAAATTGCACATTAGAAAGTTTTTGTGAAATGACAGCACAAACTGTAGAAATAATGGGTATAAATAACGTTGGAATAGGTTCTGATCTATGTCTTTTCCAGCCAGATACTGTTGTTGAGTGGATGAGAAATGGAACGTGGGCAAAACAAAAAAATTTTGGTGAAGGAAGCAAATCAAAACCTGGTTTTCCTAAACAACCAAATTGGTTTGAAGATGCAAGAGGTTTTAATAATTTAGAAACTGGTCTTAAAAAAATTGGTTTTAACGACGAAGAGACAAATAAAATTTTGGGTAATAATTGGTTTAATTTTTATAAAGGGATAAATTAATGAAAATACAATTAAGAGATCCAAAAGAAGTAATGAAATTGTCAAGACTAGGATCCTTTCATCAATCGAAACTTTCTTTTTTGAGATCATTTTTGCAGGAGTTTAAAAATTGGGAATACAAAAGAGATCTATTAGATTTGGATGAAAACGGTTTTGGAATTGTTATTTATTCATTTAAAAAAAAAAATAGAATTTATTCTTTGATTTGTTTTGCAAATAAAATAAGTGACCAAGAAAGATCAGATAGAGTGATTGCTACAAAATGGGACGCAGCTTTCACACTATTTGATGGTGTTCCAACAAAGCAAGATATCGAAAGATTAAAACAAAATGTTCCAAAACAAGAAGTTGGAAGATTGTCATTTAAAGAACTTACATTATCTCGTGCAAATAAATCAGTAAGAATTTTTGATTATGTCGTTGAGTGTCTTTCAAATGGAAACCAACCAGATAATGACAAATTAGCAAAAGTTGGATACCTTTACAGAACAACAGCTGTATACGGGTCAGGAAAATTTGGTCTGGCTGATAGATTTAGAATCAAAAACAGAGAAGAAATATATGGACCATTTAGATTAGAAATGATGTTAGTATATCTTGTAAGACAATTTACTTTTGATCAAGTAAACCACATTGCAAAAAGTAAAAATCCTAAAAAGGCAGTCACTTTAGATCCTGATATCTCTAGAAATCTAGGAATTGGAAACTCTACTGGTCTAGGTATGGCTCCATTTATAGTAAATCATCCCTTGTTATTAAATAATTGGATAATGGCAAGAGAAACTGCGTTAAAACAAATAAGAGAAATAAAAGAGGTAAAAAAAAAGGATGTCGATCTAATAATTAATTGCCTACAAAATTCTAAAAAAAATATTGATAATTGGACTACTGAAAGCGAATATCAACTATTAAAAATCTATAATTTAAAGAAAGATTTAGATTTATTATTACAATATTTTTCAACAAAATTTGATTGCGAAAAAGAATTTTCTTATAACGAATTGTATATTTGGGCAAAAAATAATCTAGGAGAAGAGTGTCTAGAATTTATGGTCTCAGTGATAATGGAACCATATGAACAAATTACAAATCCACTAATAAGAACTATGAGTGCTGATGAAGAGAAATTCTTTACAATACCAATAGAGAAAACTATTTTAGATCTAAAAAAAGTTTTAGAATTAAAGTACTCGGATATTCTTAAAATAGATTTTAAAAAAAAAAAAAATAATCAAAATTTTTGGTTTATTTCAAAAAATAAGGAAGAACCAAGGCTTGCCAACAGATTTCAAGATGAAGGTTCGGATTTAGAGCAACCATTAGCAATAGCAAGGGATATTTGTAAACTTTATGAAAGAATTTCAAATGAAAAAAATAGTTTGAAAATAGGAAACTTCTTAATGAATAATAACGACCTTAGACACGTAGTCAGAAGAGCTTTCATAACAGAAAAATTTCCCTATGCTGAAATTCAAGATAATACAATAGGTTCAAAGTTAATGCCAATTGATATGCTAAGATTGAAGCTTTCTTTTTTTGGTGCTATAAAATTTGATCCTCGCTCAGATAAATGGCTAAGGATCTGTATGTTTCAAGGAGCTCCATTACCAACTGAGCTCACAACATCAGACGATCATTGGGTTTATAATTCAATTAATTAATGAAAAGTTTTAGCGAAATAGACACCACTGTTAAAAGAGCCTCAAAAAGTATTGGTTTTGAATGGGGTGTAGCAGAAGAATTAGGAAAAAATATACGTTTACTAGAGATGTTTGGACTGGCAGGTTTGAAAAATTTAAATTCATATTTTAAAATTTATAATCAAAAACAGTTTCAAAAAATAAGTTTAATATCTAAAATAAATACTTCTACTATTGCTTATTGCCCAATCATATCAGGTACAAATTTCCTAGATCAGGTAATAAATTTAGAGACGATGGATGAGATAAATTTTGAAAATATGGCATTCCCTTTATTATTTTTACCATTTGTCAGTCGATCAACGGAAATTATTGGTAAACGTATTTTTTTAAATATTGATGAAAAAGAATTCTTATTAAATTTTAATCAATCTATTTATTCTAATTATTTGAGTAGCGATATAATCGATTCTGCAAAAAAAATTAAAATAAAATTTATAGAAAATAAAAACACATTTGAAGAAAATGAATGGCAAGAACTTTATAAATTATCAGAGGGAACTTTTGTAGAGGAGACAGATCAATTGAAAAATTCAGCTGCTGGAGCAGGACTTACAGACAATGACTAAAGAAGAGAAAAAATTAAATTTCAAAAAAATTGATAATAAATGTGAAGAATGTGGGAAAAAAGATGAAAGTGTGATAGAAAATTTAATTTTATTCGGCTTTAAAATTTGCCAGTCTTGCAGAGTTTCAAAAACCATTTTTCCTGTTTAGCTAATTGTGCTAATTGGCAATGCATTCATTCTACTAATCACAAATGATATCGATAAAAATGCAATTAATAAGAAAGCTAAAAAAATTATACCAAAAGATTTAAAGCTAGACTTAAGTCCCAAAACATGTTTGGTTGATATTATAAGAGAAGCAAAAATCCAAAATTGAGTTAAAAATATTACTGGTAGAACTAAATCTGGTGTGACTGCAAAAAATCTAATTAATCCAGGTGCATGGGCATAACCAACACCAATCAGAACTTTTTTAAATGGTATTTTACTATTTTTGTCTGGAAATAGCTTAACTCCAATTACAAAAATTAATATAGACCAAATAAACCATGTTAAAATAGCAGTTAATCCCGAAAGTCCTATTGATGTTTTAATAATATTATTTGCAGCAATTGCTCCAGCAACTCCCTCTAGGATCATTATAAGGCCAGCAAAGTATATAGCGGCCTCTCCAAAATATTTATTATCTGAATAAAGAGATCTATCTAACTTCAGTGATTTAAAAATAATATCTAAAAATACAGCAAACATAATTTAAATGAGGAGCGAATTACTTCGCTCCTCGAAATATTGATTTAACCTTTAACTACTTCTCTAGTATTAGCATGAAAAGACTCTGTGAATGGAATATCAACTACAACTGCATCTACAGGTTTTCCTGGTTTTATTGAATATTTTTTTGGTAAGTGTACTTTGTATTTTGTGCCAACCTTACCTTTTGGAAATCCATTTGAATTTTTTGTTCCATCGTAAGGAACATATCCCATAGCAATATTCATTCCTTTTTCTGGGTGATACCAAGGTGAAGTGATAAACCCAACTGGATTACCTCCGCTAGCTTTTGATATTAACCAAAAGTCAGGTGCGTATTCAGTTATTGGTTTTCCACCTAATTCCATTCCAACTAGCTGAAGTTTGTAAGGTTTTTTCCCAGCATTCAATTGCTTTTTCATTTTTTCTAAAGCGGCTTTTCCAACGTAATTAGCTTTTTTATTCCATTCTCCTTTACCAGATAGTGATACCTGGTATCCTAGATTACATTGAAATGGATTGTGTTCGTGATCCAAGTCTTGACCCCAAGATAAAATCCCAGCCTGTATTCTTCTGTGGTGAGCAGGAGCGATAACTCTTAACTTATGTTTTTTACCAGCTTTTAGAACTGCATTCCACATATCATCAGCATATTTTGTTGCATTCCTCAAATATATTTCATATCCAGCTTCACCTGAAAAACCAGATTGTGAAATTACACAATCTCTTCCACCAACCTTAGCTTTTGCTAAGCCATAGTAGGGCATATTATCTAAATCAACTTGTCTACCAATTAAATCTTTCATTAATGCTTTAGATTTAGGGCCTTGTATTTGTACAGGACACGCATCTATCTCATCGATTTCACATTTAAATTTTTTATTTGCATTTACACCCTGCAGGTAGAGACCAATGTCACTGTCTGATAAACTAAACCAAAACTCATCTTTAGCTACTCTTAATAATATTGGATCATTTAAAACACCGCCTTTATAGTTACAAAGAATAACGTATCTTGCTCTCATTGGTGATATTTTTGTTGCATCTCTAGTAATTACATAATTAACAAATTTTTCAGCGTCCCTGCCTTTAACTCTAATTTGTCTTTCAACTGCAACATTCCACATTGTTACATCATTTTTAATTGATTTATATTCAACCATCGCACCATTTTTTCCTTTAACATAACCTCTTGGATGGTAAATACGATTGTATACAGTTGCTCTCCAACATCCTGCTCTCATTGATAAATGCCAATAAGGTGATTTTCTTACTCTTGTTGAAATTAACAATTCAACTTTTGTTGGTCCACTTTGTCTTAAATTATAAGGTACTTGTCTGTCTGATTGGTTCACAGACGTTGCATGTTTCATTTTTGAATAATCAAACTCTTTAGACATATTCATTCTCCTTCAACCACTTGTTAGTTTCCTTCAAGCCGCCGAATGTATAAATGTGAAAAAAATCAGTATGTATTTTTAATTTCCCAATTAATTCATTAGGGTCTTTAGGTTTCATCAAATCTAATGCCTTACTAAAATTAGATTTTAGAAAATTAATGGAATTTTTTGCACCTACAATATTAGCAAATTTAATTAAGCTAGTGATTTTAAGTGGTCCAGTAATTCCAACATGAACTGGCACTGACTGCTTGGATATAAAGTCAATTATAGGCTGAGAATCTAGTAACCATTGAGTGACTATATAATCAGCGTAAGGCTTTTTATCTTCCATTGCTTTTTCTAATTTAGAATCCGATATATCAGGACTCCCCTCTGGATGTCCAGCAATTCCTATCTTCATCTGTTCAAAATAACCCGTCTCTAAAAGTTGTATCGAACTATCGAATTTACCAACAGGTTCTCTACTTCCTCCAATAATAAGAGCTTGTTTCACACCCCCGTCTTTACATATAGAAATATAATCTTTTAGTTGTGTTTCGTTTTCAATAGATCGTGCCGGGAAATGTGGAATTGGATTAAAACCACTTTGAACAAGTTTAACAGCTTGTTCCGCTGTCTCTTTATAATCACCTCCTGGAAGCATTGTGATATAAACATCCTTGAGGGTCGGGAGAGTGGAAAGGTCTGTTTTAGGCCCAATTTCTAAAGAAAAGTTCATTTGGAGATATTTATTTATTTTGGAAAAACTGTCTATAAAAATTTGAGATCAAATTGAAACAGGTTATTTTTTTTGACCTCTGTGCTTTTGGATTCTTTGTCCGTATTGTTGGGTTACTCTATCAAAAATTATGGCCAAGGCCACAATTGCAAGTCCATTCATCATTCCAAGGGCTAAATATTGATTAGAAATTGACTGAAGAATAGGTATTCCAAGACCTTTAACACCTATCATCGAAGCTATTACAACCATGGCTAAAGCCATCATTATAGTTTGATTTATTCCGGCAAATATCGTGGGAAGTGATAACGGTATTTGTACTGATTTCAGTTTTTGGAATGGGGTTGCCCCAAAAGCCTCACTTGCCTCCAGAGTCTCCTTGTCGACCTCTCGAATTCCCAAATTAGTAAGTCTTACTATTGGAGGAAGTGCATATATACAAACCGCTAATAACCCAGGAACTTTTCCAATTCCTAATAACATTATAATAGGAATTAAATAAACAAAGCTTGGGATTGTTTGCATCATGTCTAAAATTGGTAAAATTGCTTTTTCAGCCCTGTTAGATTTTGACATCAAAACACCTATTGGAATACCAACAACAATACAAACTAGAGTTGATACAGATATTATGGCAACTGTCGCCATACAGTTTTTCCACATGCCAAAGTATCCAATGATCAGAAAACAAATCATTGTTCCAATAACTAATTTGATACTTCTTGAGCCTATCCATGCCAATAATCCGAAAACACCAATTACTAATGGCCATGGACTACTTACTAATAGTTTTTCTAGCCATATTAAAAAATGTAAAAGAGGATCAAAAAAACCCTCTATAGAGTCACCATACTCTCTTGAAAATTCTTTAAAACTTAAATCAATTCCCTTCTTTAACTCTCTTAAAGCATCTCTATCCATTTCAGGAATTTTATTTAAGAAATCCATATAATTTTTTTATCTCTGAACCCGTTAATTATAACGGGTTCAGATAATTTTAACTATTAATTAAAGTGCTTTTTTGATTTTTTTTGCAGCACCGCTTGAAACCCACTTAGTCCAAACACTTTCTTGTGTTTTTAGGAATTCAATTGCAGCATCAGCACCTTCTGCTTGGTTTTCTGCCATCCATACCAACATACCATTCATTGCTGTACCTGGATAAACTCTCTTCTTAAGATAATTCATACCATCTTTTCCAGCAGTTTTTTTGTAGTTGTCAGTAACGACTGTGAACACTTCAGATTTTACCCATGAAGATTTCTTAGGACTCGCACATTCTTGTTCAGGTTTTGCTAAACAATTATCCCAATTATCTTTACCGGCAAACTCACCCATATCTACAGCCTGAAGATCATATTTTCCAACTAAAGATGTTGGAGACCAGTAGTAACCAAACCAGTTTTCACCTCTTTCTGCAGCTTTAGCAATTGAACCATCTAATCCTGCAGCTGAGCCAGTTTCAACAATCTTCCAACCTTTTTTCTCCATTTCCCATGCTCTAAAATGGTTTCTGTTACTTAATTCACAGTTCCATCCTGGAGGACAAATATGAAATCCACCTTTTGATGGATCTTCAGGGTGTGGAAAAAGATCTGGTCTTTTTAAAATAGCATCAGCAGTTGTTAACTCTGGATGTTTTTTCAAAGTATGTGGAAGTACCCACCAACCTTCACCAAGACCTGTAATAGGCGCTTTATTTATTGAATGTAATTTTCCGTCATCAACAGCTTTGTTTAAAGCAATGATCGCAGCGTTTGCCCAAAACTCTGGTGCAACATCTGGCTCACCTTTTTCTTGCATTGATGTAAACGTTGGCATAGTTGCTCCTGGAACTAGTTCCACAGTACAACCATAACCTTCTTCTAATATAATCTTATCAACTTCAGCCATAAAATTAGCTGATGCCCAGTTCATATTAGCAATAGAAATCTTTCCACATGCAGCATTAGCAACTCCAGTAAAAGAAGTTAATCCAAATGCAACAAGCAAAGAAAGAATTATTTTTTTTATTTTCATTTATTATCTCCGTTTTTTTAAATTTAAAAAACAATTAGAACACATCTA
>CACHYG010000010.1 GCA_902584015.1 uncultured Pelagibacteraceae bacterium | reverse complement strand
TTAATGGTCTCTTCATTGAATAATTTTCTGGTATAGTAATTTTGTAAAAATTTTTACAAAATGCATTATTTAAATTTAAGAGAGAATTTTCACTATTAATTTTTGTATTGGTGTCGGCTTCTTTTAATATTATATCTTTATCCTCAAAACTTAAATCAACTTCTTCTAATATGCCGTTTATAAATACTATTTTATTGTGATCTAAGTCTTTAATAATATAATTTTTATTAGTTGAATTTTCTTTTTTCAGATCTGTAAAAAAAGTCAATTCTCCGATATGCTTATTAATAATCTGGTTCAGATCTGAAAATTTCCAGCTTTCTAATTTTCTACCTGGAAAACCATTTTTTATAAAAAATTTTAAATTATTTTTTTTAAAATTTAATTCATCATTAGATGAATAATTTTTAAATGCTTTGTCAAAATCTATTTTTATTTTACTTTCCATTAATTAATGTTTTCGTAACCTTTGCTTTCAAGTTCTAATGCTAATTCGGGACCGCCTGATTTTTTTATTTTTCCATCAATTAAAACATGAACAAAATTAGGTTTTATATAGTCAAGCAATCTTTGGTAGTGAGTGATAATTAAAAAAGCATTACTTTTCTTTCTTAAAGAATTAACACCGCTAGCTACTATTTTAAGTGCATCAATATCTAGTCCTGAATCAGTTTCATCTAGAATTGACAATTTAGGGTTAAGAATAGACATTTGTAAAATTTCGTTTTTTTTTTTTTCTCCACCAGAAAATCCTACATTTAATTGTCTACCTAATTTTTCTTCATCAAATTTTAATTCTTTCGATTTTTCTTTCACAATTTTGAGAAATTCTATTGCATCTAATTCTTTTTCACCTCTAGCTTTTCTAATTGCATTTAAGGATGTTTTAAGAAAGATATTTGTATTTACACCAGGAATTTCGAGAGGATACTGAAATGCTAAAAAAATACCTTTATGTGCTCTTTCCTCTGTTTCAAGTTCAAAAAGGTTTTTATTTTCAAATAAAATTTCTCCTGTTACATCATAACCTTTTTTACCAGATAGAATGTTAGATAATGTGCTTTTTCCTGATCCATTTGGGCCCATAATTGCATGAACCTCACCAGCTTTGATCTCCAGATTAAAACCGTTTAAAATACTCTTTTTATCTACGTTTGCTTTTAAATTGTTGATTTTTAACATTATCCTACACTTCCTTCTAAACTGATACCAACTAATTTCTGAGCCTCTACTGCAAACTCCATTGGTAATTGTTGGAGTACTTCCTTACAAAATCCATTTACAATTAATCCAACAGCTTCCTCTGGATTAAGACCTCTCTGTTGACAGTAATGAAGTTGATCTTCACTAATCTTTGAGGTTGTTGCTTCGTGAGCAATGTTTGAGTTTGAGTTTTTATTTTTTATGTAAGGTATTGTGTGAGCTCCACATTTATTTCCCATTAAAAGAGAATCGCACTGAGTATAGTTATTTGAGTTTTCTGCATTAGGAGATATGTCAACCAAACCTCTGTAAGTCATGTCTGATAATCCTGCGCTAATTCCTTTGGATATAATTTTACTTTTTGTGTTTTTTCCTAAATGAATCATCTTTGTACCAGTATCAGCTTTTTGATGATTGTTTGTTATTGCGATTGAATAAAATTCACCTATTGAGTTATCACCTTTAAGTATACAACTTGGATATTTCCAAGTAATTGCTGATCCAGTTTCAACTTGTGTCCACGAGATTTTTGAATTATTTCCTTTGCATAAACCTCTTTTCGTAACAAAATTATAAATACCGCCTTTTCCATCTTTATCTCCTGGATACCAATTTTGAACTGTGGAATATTTTATTTCTGCATCATCAAGCGCAATTAGTTCAACATTAGCTGCATGAAGTTGATTTTCATCTCTCATAGGAGCTGTGCAGCCCTCTAAGTAACTAACATAACTTCCCTTGTCTGCAATTATTAAAGTTCTTTCAAATTGTCCCGTATCTGAAGCATTAATTCTAAAATAAGTAGATAGTTCCATTGGACACCTTACGCCTTCTGGAACATAAACAAATGACCCATCAGTAAATACTGCTGAGTTTAAAGTGGCAAAATAATGATCTGTTATCGGAATAACCGTACCTAAGTATTTTCTGACTAGATCTGGATGTTTTTGAACAGCCTCAGATATCGAGCAAAAAATAATTCCATGCTTAGTCAATGTATCTTTAAAAGTTGTTGCAACAGAGACTGAATCGAAAACTGCATCTACAGCAATACCATTTAATCTTTTCTGCTCATCAAGTGGTATACCTAGTTTTTTATAAGTATCCAATAATTTAGGATCTAAATCTTCCAATTTTTTTGGTTTTTCGCTGAAATCTTTTGGTGCAGAGTAATAATATAAATCTTGGTAATTAATTTTAGGATATTTCGGTTTTTGCCAATTAGGCTCCTTTAAAACTTTCAACCTTTTGTAAGCTTTGAGTCTCCAGTCTAATAACCATTTTGGTTCTTTTTTTATATTTGAAATAAACTTAATGACATCTTCGCTAAGTCCTTTTGGTGCTTTAACGTTTTCAATATCTGTAGAAAAACCGTATTTGTAATCTTTTATTATATTTAAATTTTTTTCATCCATTAAATATCTCCTTTAGTTAATGAAAGATCGCTAAGCTTTTTATTTTCAAAGAAGTTATTAATATAAATTTCAAGCTCATCCCATAGTTCATGCGTAATACACTTTGCTGATTTACCATTACATCCCTTTTTTGAATCTTTTTTACATCCAACTGTTTTTACTTTTTGATCTAAAGCCTGAAAAATTTCAGATAATTTAATATTTTTGGGATCTCGTTTTAGAACATAACCGCCATTAGTTCCACGTACACTTTTAACAATATCATTTTTTTTTAATTTAATAAAAATCTGTTCTAAGTAAAGTAAGGAAATACTTTGTCTTAAAGATATATCTCTTAAACTAACAGGATTATTTATTGGAAATTTTGACATATCGGCCAAAGCCATAACAGCATATCTAGATTTAGTATTTAACTTCATAAAGCTAATGTTTATGCGGTTTATATATATACCCGACTAAAATAGTCAAGTATTCAAAAAATTAAAAAGACTCGCAAATTGTCATCGGTATGTGTTAAACAAAGTTTTTTTTGTGAGAATAGTTAGCATTAACATTTATGGATAATAAAATTTTAGAAATATTTATTCCTGGTCCTGCCGGAAGACTTGAAGCAAAATATTATAAAAGTAAAAAAAGTACATCTCCAATTGCATTAGTTCTTCAACCACACCCCCAGTATGGAGGCACAATGAATAATAAAGTTGTGGTAGATACATTTCATGCCTTTTTAGAAAATAATTTCTCAGTGTGTAGAGTAAATTTTAGAGGTGTAGGAAGAAGTGACGGAGATTTTGATAATGGTCAAGGAGAATTAGCGGATGCAGCAGCAGCATTGGATTGGTTAGAAAGAGAAAATTTAGATAACTCACAATGTTGGGTATCGGGATTTTCTTTTGGTGCTTTAATAGCGATGCAATTACTCATGAGAAGACCAGAGATAAATAGATTTATTGCAATTTCTCCTCAACCAAATGTATATGACTTTACTTTTTTATCACCATGTCCAACATCAGGTTTGATGGTTTATGGAAAAAAAGACGAATTGGTTCCAGTAGAATTTATTAACGAACTAGATAAAAGATTAAGTGCTCAAAAAGGTATCAAGGTTGATTTTCAATCTATATCCGAGGCAAACCATTTTTTTTCAAAATCAGAAAAAGATTTAATAAAAGCTTTAGATAAATATATAAAAAAAGAAACAACAATTTTTTAGTTTTTAATAATCTCGCCACCTATCGTATCTTTATTACATCCTGTAGTCATAGGAAAGGATATAGGTAAATTAAGAAATGACCTGATTGCAAGAAAAGCAAATGCTTGTGACTCTATAAAATCACCGTCTATCTCAAATTCATCAATATTTAATATTTTCTTATTTATTTTTTTTTCTAATCTTTCAATTAAATATTTATTTTTTCTTCCACCTCCGCAACAAATAATATCTTTTGATGATAATTTACTCGCGATTATTTCTATAGTAAATTCAACAATTGTTGCTGCTCCATCCTCAAGTGTCAAACCTCTGAAGAAAGAAATGTCGAAATCATTAATATCATAACTTCTTTTTTGACTTATCTTATTATTAAAATAAATATCTAAAGATTGCTCTAATATTATTTTACTTATTTTGCCTGATTTTGCTATATTGCCATCTTCGTCATATTTTTTTTCAGTATTTTGTCTTATCCATAAATCAATCAAGCAATTACCAGGTCCTAGATCCTTTGCACTAATATTTAAATTTTTATCAATAAAAGTCTCATTAGCAATACCACCAATATTTAAATAAATAATATTTTTTTTATTAATTTTTTTAGTTATTGCAGAATGATAAATAGGTGCTAATGGCGCCCCGTTACCATTATTTTCAATATCGTTTTTTCTAAAATTAAAAACTATTTTTTTTTTAATTAATTGTGATAAAAGTTTACCGTCTCCTAGTTGTTTAGATATTTTTTCATCTGGATTGTGATATATTGTCTGTCCATGAAAACCAACTAGATCAATATTTTTTTTAAAATCTTTTAAAATATCACCAGCAAATTTGGCATGCAAGATAGTTAGTTCTCTCTCTAAATTATTTAAATCGGATAAACATAATTTTAAGTCTGATGATGTATTTATTTTATTTTTAAGATCTGATAGTTTGTTAATAAAATTATCGTCATATTTAAAGTATTTATTTTGTACAACCTCTAAAATATCTACTCCATTAGAGTATATAATTGATGCATCGATGCCATCCATTGAGGTTCCACTCATTAAACCTAAGCTATAAAATTTTTTGTCCATAAATATTTTTTAATTATATTAAATATAAAGTATATTAAATTTACACTTTTTTTATAAAAAATGGACATATCGTTCTTAGAAGAATTCAAGCAAAGAGAATATTATAATCAATGTACTGATTTTGATAGACTAAACAATTTAATGAGCTCAAAACCTATAAGAGCTTATATCGGTTTTGATTGTACTGCAAAAAGTTTGCATGTTGGAAGTCTTTTGCAAATCATGTGTTTGAGAATGCTTCAAAAATATGGGCATCAGCCAATAGTTTTATTAGGAGGCGGAACAACAAGAATTGGTGATCCATCTGGCAAAGAAGAAACTAGAAAGATATTATCTGATAAAGAGATTGAATCTAATATTAAAAATATTCAAAAAGTATTTAATATTTTTCTAAAAAGTAATAATACAAAAACAAAACCAATTTACGTAAATAACTACAAGTGGTTGGGTAAACTAAATTATATAAAATTTTTAAGAGAGATAGGAAAACATTTTACAATAAATAAAATGTTAAGTTTTGATAGTGTTAAATTAAGATTAGATCGCGAACAATCTCTCAGTTACATGGAATTTAATTATATGATTTTACAAGCATACGATTTTTTAGAACTTAATAAAAATAAAAACTGTGTTATGCAAATAGGTGGGTCAGACCAATGGGGTAACATTGTTAATGGTGTTGAATTAATAAAAAGATTTTCAAGTAAGCAGTCATTCGGCTTAACAACTCCGTTGATAACTTTAGCCTCTGGAGCAAAAATGGGTAAAACAGAAAAAGGAGCTGTTTGGTTAGATAAAGCTTTATTATCTCCTTACGAATATTGGCAGTTTTGGAGAAACACAGATGATAGAGATGTAATAAAATTTCTTAAAATGTTCACTGATTTAAGTATTAAAAAAATCAACGAAATAAAAAATAAAAATGTGAATGATTTAAAAATTACTCTAGCAAACGAAGCTACCTCAATGTTACATGGAAAATCGGCTGCAGAAAAAGCTGAACAGACTGCTAGAAAAACTTTCGTATCTGGGTCTATAGGTGAAAATTTGCCTACTCACAAAATAGGCAAAAAAGAAATTGAAAATGGGGTAAATATCATAGATCTTGTTATGTTATCAAAACTCTTAGTTTCAAAAAGTGAAGTTCGAAGAACAATAAAAAATAGAGGTATAAAAATTAATAACGAAATAATTGAAGATCAAAATTTACAAATATTATTAAAAGATTTTAAAAATCAAAATTTTTTAAAATTATCACTTGGTAAAAAAAAACATGTGATAATAAAAATGGGTTAATTTTTTCTATTAATTTTTTCCAAAGTTCTTGTTATAAATCTTGGGGTTAAAGTTTTAATTGGATTTACTGTTGTTTTAATATTTTTTGGTGGTCCCTTCAATTTAAAACTTACGCCAAAGACACCTTCTCCTGTTTTTTTTCCCACTAAAATATCTCCTAATATTGGTATTGATCCTACAAATTTGTTAATAGTTGTAGCGGGTACTAGTGTTCCCCTCAAACTTACTAATTCATCTTTTTGAACATAACCATCCATTAAAATTGAAATTGCAGGTCCAATTGCATAAAGTTCATCGATTTCCATCAAATTTTTTTTATTCGTAAACTTAATTTCTAATTCCTCAAAACTAACTCCCTCTCCTGAAAGTATATCTGCAATACCTTGGAGAGATGCCAAGGTTAGTATCTTTGTTAATGCAGGAAGTTCCTTAAGGTTAAAATCATAAATCTTTAATTGTGATTGGGATAATCTATTTTTTTTAACTGAGTAAAAGTCTAATTTCCCTCCCTCAAAACCTTTTATAAACTTATATTTTTTTACAAATGGTTTGGCCTGTTCAGAATAGAAAGTTGTAATTTTTTGCTGATTTTTTATCTTAATAGACATAGATAAAACATCTTTATTTTGAAAATTCGAAATTAAAGATAAATCATACACATCGTCACCTTTCATTTTAAAATTTCCTTTTAAATTTAAAATATATTGAGAATCATCAATTTTATTTCTTTGAAAATCGATTTGAAATTCTCTTTTTTTATTATCAAATATTTTTGTTTCATCAGTATCCTCAAATAAAATCTGATTAATAATTTTATTCAGATCAAAATTCTTACCTTTAATTAGGTAGCTATTTTTTTTGATTTGAGTGATTGAAATATCATTTTTAATCTCGTTAATATCTAAATACTGTAAGTAAATTTTTTTGAAGTCGGTTATACGATAATCTTTAGAGAGATTAATATTTTCAAAGTCAATTCTGTCATCATTTTTCTTAAAATTAATATTATTCAAAATAATTTTTTTGTTTTTAGTTTCACCTTTCACTTTTATATTTGCAATTTCATTTTCATTTTTAGAAAAATTTATTAAATATATTTTTAAAGGAATTTGATTAATTCTAAAATTTAAATCAAATTTAGTATTATTCTTTGCAATCTCAAATTTATAATTAATTTCATCTTTTTTTCCACCTATTTGAAAATTTCCAGATCCTTTAAACAGTGTTTTATTATCATAGTTAATGTCTATATTTTGGTCTAAAAAGATAATTTTTTTATCGAAATCAGGAATATATTTTTTGATTGATAAGTTATCAATTTCATATTCGGCTTTTGCTAAGTTTATTTTAGAATTAAATTTTAAATCAGATATTTTAAATTTATTTGAAATAGTAAAATTAAAATTATTTTTTGAAGATAAAACGACATTTGTAAAATTATTATTTTTTAGAGCCATTTTTATTAAAGATGACGAGATGGTGCTTTCTTTGTTATTTAAACTGCCCTCAACAAAATAATTTTTATTATTTTTATTAATTAAAATTTTATCTGAATAAATTGGTATTTCTTGAAAAATAGATTTGAAATTAATAATTTCAATTTTGTTTTGCAAATATTTAATATTAGCTGAAACTTTTTCTATCTTTTGTTTATTAAACAGTTCTACTGATAGATCGCTTATATTTGCAAGTATTTCATATTTATCACTCAATAATTGACCGTTCTCATCAAAATTTAATTTAATTGAAATATCAGTACTACCACCTAGAATTAGTTTATCCGCTATAAGTAGTTGTGCACTGTCTTTATAAGATCTTAATAGTTTTAGTATTTCTTTGATCTCATTTTTTTCGCTGTCTAAATACAAATTTTTAATTGCAAACTCTCTTTGAAAAAAAGATTTAAGATCATAGGTGGTTGAGATATTTTTTAATTTTATTTTTTCATTTCCCGATAAAATTAAAGGTTTATCAGTTTTGATATCAACTGAGATTTTTGAAATATTAAGTAAAATTTTAATATCATTTAGTTTTATTTTTATCCCTGGATAATTCTCTTCAAATTTTTTTTCAATTCTTTGATTAAATTTATCAGTATTTATTCCAAAAAAACTAATATATAAAGTCGAACTTAAGAATAAAATTATAAAGCCGTATAAAATTTTTTTAATCATTTAATTATATAATGAACTTTCTAAAAAAGAATCGATATCTCCCTCTAATACTTTGTCAGGATCTGAGCTTTCAAAATTTGTTCTATTATCTTTAACAAGTCTGTATGGATGTAAAACATATGATCTGATCTGATGTCCCCAACCGATATCTGTTTTCTCACTTTCTAAGCTTTCAGCTTCCTTTTCTTTTTTTTTCAATTCGAAATCGTATAATCTTGCTTTTAACATCCGCATGCACGTTTCTTTGTTTTTATGCTGGGATCTTTCATTTTGACATTGAACTACAATTTTAGTTGGTAAATGAGTAATTCTAACGGCGCTATCTGTGGTATTAACGTGTTGTCCTCCTGCGCCGCTAGATCTATATGTATCAATTCTCAAATCTTTCTCTTTAATGTCAACCTCAATACTGTCGTCTATAATTGGGTATACCCAAACACTTGCAAAACTCGTATGACGTCTAGCGCCAGAGTCAAACGGCGAAACTCTTACTAATCTATGAATACCAGACTCAGATTTAAGCCACCCATATAAATATTCCCCATGAATTTGAAATGTTGTTGATTTTATACCTGCTTCGTCTCCTTTATGTTCGCTTATTATTAAGGATTTATATTTTTTGTTTTGTGCCCACTTTAAATACATTCTTTTTAACATCTCAGCCCAATCTTGGCTTTCAGTTCCACCTGCACCAGCATGAATTTCAATATAACAATCTAAAATATCACTCTCATTTGAAAAGAAACACTTAATTTCATTTTTTTTGGATTTTATTTGTAATTCATTACAATTTTTTATAAGTTCTTTTATTATAGTTTGATTATTTTCATCTACTGCAAGATCATATAAATCGCTCAAATCTTTAATTTCTTTTTTTGAATTTTCGAAAGATCTAACTAAATCTTCATGAAAATTTTTTTCTTTAATTACCTTTTGAGCTGAAGTCTTGTCTTTCCAAAAGTTTAGATCAAGAATTTTTTGATTATTTTTTTCTATTATTGAATAAATATTATTTTTTTCAAAGAAACTCCTGTATTCTTTGATTAATTTTTTCAATCTTTTTTTTATGTTTTATAAAATCATTTTCCATTAATAAAACCTTAAAATTTTGTTATTACTAATTCTATTGTTTAATATCATATTTTTGTTATTTTGATCCAAATCTTTTTTTTTAAAAACTTCAATTATAGTTTTTTTAGAACCAAAAGAAGCTT
Source organism: uncultured Pelagibacteraceae bacterium (assembly GCA_902584015.1). Taxonomy (GTDB): domain Bacteria; phylum Pseudomonadota; class Alphaproteobacteria; order Pelagibacterales; family Pelagibacteraceae; genus Pelagibacter. The sequence continues at coordinate 23,395 of CACHYG010000010.1, read as the reverse complement.
TTTTACCTGTTTTTGGATCAATTACCATTAATGTAATATTTTCTGCAACCTTAAAAGGTCTTGCATCTTTCTTTTTAACAGAAGTTTTTATAAATTCTTTAAAAATCGGCATAGCAGTTCTAGCACCTGTTTCTTTTTTTCCTAAAGATTTAGGATCATCAAAACCTACATAAACACCGATGATCAATTTAGAGGTGTAGCCTATGAACCAAGTGTCTGTATTTTTATTTGTGGTTCCTGTTTTGCCAGCGATATCCAAATTTAAATCTCTTAGACCTTTACCTGTTCCTCTTTGAACAGCTCCTTCTAACATTGAGGTTATTTGATATGCTGTTTCTGGTGAAAAAATTTGTTCAAATTCATCTTTTATAGTTGGGTAATTATTGCTCAAATAAGAAATTTGTTCACATTTAAAACATTTCCTTGTTTCATTATTTAAAATTGTATCTCCTTCACTATCTTGTATCCTATCTATTAATATTGGTTTAACTAATTTTCCACCATTTATGAAAGATGAATATGCTGAAGTTAGTTTTAACAATGTAGTTTCAGCTGATCCTAAAGATATTGATAGAAGTTCATTGGGATTCTCATAAATTCCTAATTTTTTTGAAAAATCAATTATTTTTTTTAAACCTAAATCTTGCGCAATTCTCACAGTCATCAAGTTTCTTGATTTTTCAAGCCCAACTCTCATTGTAGATAATCCATAAAATTTTTTACCATAATTTTCTGGTTTCCATAATTTCAAATCTTCACCTTGTTCTAAAACTAATGGTGCATCTAAAACCAATGAAGATGGTTTATAATCATTTTCTAATGCTAAGGCATAAATAAACGGTTTAAATGCAGATCCAGGTTGTCTTAATGCTTGCGAAGCTCTATTAAATTCACTTTGTAAAAAACTAAAACCTCCGCTCATTGCTAAAACTCTTCCAGTATAAGGATCCATTACAACAATTGATCCATTTACTGCTGGCATTTGTTTTATATCGAAATAGTTATTTTTATTTTTTTTTACGTAAATAATATCGCCAGGTTTCAAATAATTATTACTTTTTTTAATCCATGTAATATCTTTTTGGCTAATTAATCCTTTATAATTATCTTTGGTCTCAATTTCAATTTTTATATCACCAACATTTTTAACAATTGCCAAATCCCAATTTATTGATTTTTCTAATAAAAACTTATCAAGATTTTCTTTCCATTGTTTATTATATTTTTTATTTAAAAGTGGCCCCCTCCAACCTTTGCGTTTATCGTAATTTAATAAGCCTTTTCTTAAAGCGAGTGTTGATGAAGATTGAAGCTCTAAATTTAGAGGAGTTTTGATATTAAGTCCATCTTTATAAACTTTTTCAAAACCAAATTTTTTTATAACATCTTTTCTAATATCTTCAACGTAATATCTTGAGTCTTCTAAATAAATTTTTTTTCTTTTCTTTAATTTGATTGGTTCTTTTATAAATGAATTATATTGAGCTTCAGATATAAAATTATTTTCATATAAGTTTTTCAATACCAGGTTCCTTCTAAATTTAGCTAACTGTTTATTTTTAAAAGGATTATATTTACTTGGAGCTTTTGGAAGAGCAGCAAGCAAAGATGCTTCAACATAATCTAGTTCTGTAATTGCTTTATCAAAATATCTGAGGCTAGCAGCAGCAATTCCATACGATCCACTACCCAAATAAATTTGGTTCAAATAAAGTTCTAAAATTCGTTCCTTACTTAAAGCTCTTTCAATTCTAAAAGCAAGTATAGCTTCTTTAATTTTTCTATTTATGCTTACTTCATTAGATAATAAAAAATTTTTTGCTACTTGTTGAGTTATTGTAGAAGCTCCCTCTAGTCTTTTTGATAAAATAATATTTGATATATTATTCTTTGTTGCCCTCAATACCCCTTTTGCATCTACTCCAGGGTGAATAAAGAAATTTTTATCTTCTGCTGATAAAAATGAATTAATTATTTTATAGGGTATAGATGAATAAGGAACAAAAATTCTTTTTTCAGATGAAAAATCATTTACAAGTTCTCCATCACCAGAGTAAACTTTACTAGATACTGGTGCTTTATAACTCTTTAAAAATTTATAATCTGGTAATTTATTCGAAAAAACCCATAATATGGATATTGCTATTATGACTATTCCCAAAAAACTTGCTGTAACTAAAACAATAAATTTTTTAATTAAACTGTTCATTTATGTTTAATTTATTAATCAAATTTGTTAATGTTAAGGCAACAGAATTTATAAAATTATAATGAAAAAATTAATCAAAAATTTATGGAAAAGAATTTATATATCGATGCATCGCATCCGAATGAAACTAGAGTTGTTCTTAAATCAAATGGAAACATTGAAGATTACGAATTTGAAAGTTTAAGAACTACTCTAATTAAAAATAATATCTATCTAGGTAAGGTAAGTAGAGTAGAGCCGTCTTTACAAGCAGCATTTATCGATTTTGGAAGAGAGAGACATGGTTTTCTCTCTTTTAATGATATCCAATCAGATTATTATCAAATTCCTCAAAGTGACCTTGAAAGGATTAAACAAGAGGAGGAACAAGCTAGAGAAGAATTAATAAAAGAAAGTGAGAAAGAAGAGGAAAAAAATATAATTGAAAATAAAGTTGATGTTAATGACCCTGTTGAAAAAAGCGTTGACCCAAATATAAGTAATGAAAAAAAATATATTGATAAAAAATATCCCTCTAAAAGATATAAAATACAAGAAGTAATAAAGCCAAACCAAGTAATACTTGTTCAAGTATTGAAAGATGAAAGAGGTATGAAAGGTGCTGCATTAAGTACATTCATATCAATTGCAGGTAAATATATTGTGCTTATGCCAAACACACCAAAAGGAGGTGGTATATCAAGAAAAATTTTTAATCCTGCTGACAGAAAAAAAATTAGATCAATTCTAAATCAAATAATAATACCAAAACAAATGGGTATTATTGTAAGAACAGCAGGCTCTAATAAATCAAAAAATGAAATAGATAGAGATTTACAAAATTTAATAAAAGTTTGGGAATCAATTAAAGACACTGCGATGAATTCGATTGCGCCATCTTTAATCCACAAGGAAAGTGAAATAATAAAAAGAACAATAAGAGATATGTACGATGATGAAACTCAAAATATAATAATTGACGGTAATGAAGGTTATCAAAAAGCAAAAAATTTCATGAAATTAATTATGCCAAGCCATGTAAAAAAAATCAAAAAATACCGTGATAAAGTGCCACTTTTCATAAAAGAAAAAATTGAAAATAAATTAAATGAAATTTTTGAAACTGAAGTGAAACTTAGTTCAGGAGGATATCTAGTAATAAACCCAACTGAAGCACTTGTATCAATAGATGTAAACTCAGGAAGATCAATTAAACAAAAAAATGTTGAAAGTACTGCCGTTGATACAAATTTAGAGGCCGCAGAGGAGATAGCGCGTCAAATTAAAATAAGGGATTTATCTGGTTTAATAATAATTGATTTTATAGATATGATGAATTTTGGAAACAGAAGATTAATTGAGAGAAAACTAAAAGAAAAATGTAGAAATGATCGTGCTAGAATACAAATTGGAAGAATAAGTAGTTTTGGCTTATTAGAAATGTCTCGACAGAGATTAAGAGAAAGCTCAGTAAAATGGCAAATATCTCTTACAAATGAAACTTATGCCTTAAAAATAATTAAAAAGCTTGAGGTGCAGGCTATAGAATATAAAGCCAAAATAATTGAACTAAATGTTTGTGAACAAATATTTAAATTTATAAATGAAAATTTAATAGATAATTTAAATTTTATTGAGAAAAAAAATAAGATTAAAGTAAATCTGGTTTCAAGCAATAATATGATAATTTCTGACTACAAAATAGAATTCAGAAATAAAACCAAAAAAATAATAAAAGTTCTCGAAAATATTGCTAAACTAGAGAATTTTATGACCGAAAATAATCAATTAAATATAGATCAAAATAAACAACATAAAACTTTTAAAAAAAGAAAATTTAAAAAAAAAAAATTTTACAAAAAAAAAATTAAATGATGCCTTTTTTTAAAGTTGATCTAACACCAAGAATATTTTTTTTGATCCTTCCTGCCAAATAAGAATATCTTCCTGCAGTAACAGCATGTTTCATAGCTAGAGCCATCTTTAATGGATCCTTTGCTTTAGCAATAGCAGTATTTATAAGCACACCATCACATCCTAATTCCATTGCCTCAGCAGCATCAGAAGATTGTCCAAGACCAGCATCTATGATCAAAGGAAGCTTAGTTTGTGATCTAATAATCTTTATATTTGTTTTATTTTGTATACCTAAGCCAGATCCTATTGGTGCAGCTAGAGGCATAATTGCTACTGCCCCGACATTTTCTAGTCTCTTTGCCATGAGTGGGTCATCATTACAATAAACCATAACCTTAAATCCCTCTTTAGTAAGTACTTCAGTTGATCTAAGTGTTTCAATCATATCCGGAAGTAGTGTTTTCTTATCTCCTAGAACTTCTAGTTTGACTAATTTCCATCCACCAATTTCTCGAGCCAATCTTAAAGTTCTTAAAGCTTCCGTGGAGTTAAAACACCCTGCTGTATTTGGTAAGTAAGTTATTTTTCGGGGGTTAATATAATCCATTAAAATTGGTTTACTTTTATCTTGAATATTAACTCTTCTTACAGCAACTGTTACTATTTCTGCACCCGATATTTCAATAGATTTAGCGCATTCCTCAAAATTTTTATATTTACCAGTACCAACAATAAGTCTTGAATTATATTTTTTATTTGAAATTCTTAAGAAATCTTTTTCTTTCATTTTATCCACCACCTATAAAATGTACGATTTCAATTTTGTCAAATTTTTTTATCTTTATTTTTCCTAACTGTTGTTTATTGACTATTTTTTTATTTAGTTCTATAGCAACTTTTTTTAATGGTATTTTGTATTTAATAATTACATCTTTTAATGTCATTTTGGGTTTTAAATTAAAGATTTTTCCATTTATTCTTATTTTTACTTTGTTTATTTTTTTCATCATATATAAATAATTAATGCCACATAGAATAATAATTATCAATGGACCAAATATAAATTTATTAGGAGAGAGAGAGAAAAGCCAGTATGGAAAGTTAACATTTGAGGAATTAAAAAATAAATGCTTAAATAGATCAAGTGACCTAAAAGTTAAAATAGAGTTTTATCAGTCTAATATCGAAGGCGAAATTGTCACTAAAATTCAAGAGTCTAGAAATAAATTTGATGGTATTATTATAAACGCAGCTGGATTTACACATACTTCTGTATCAATTAGAGATGCGCTAGAAATTGTTAAAAAACCAAAAATTGAATTACATATATCGAATATTTATAAAAGAGAGGTGTTTAGACAAAAATCTTTAATAAGTGATGTTGTGAATGGAATTATATGTGGATTTGGTGTAAATGGTTATATTTTAGCCATAAATGCAATGCATGAATTGCTTGAAAATGGAAATTGATAAAAAAATAATTAAAAAATTAATTGATGTACTAGAAGATTTAAAAAAATCTTTGAATAAAAATGGTGAGCAAATTGAGATTTCTGAAATTAAATTAAATGATGATAATTCAGAAATTGAAGATTATAAATTGGTAAAAAGTCCAATTATAGGTACAGCATATTTGGCACCTGAGCCGGGCGCAAAACCATTCGTAGAAGTTGGAAAAAAAATTAAAAAAGGCGACACAGTAATGATAGTAGAAGCAATGAAAACTATGAACCATGTACCTTCTAGTCATGATGGTATAGTCAAAAAAATATCGGTAGAAGATGGACAACCTGTTGAATATGATCAGATTTTAATTCTTGTAGAATAATGTTTAAAAAAATTTTAATCGCAAACAGAGGAGAAATTGCTGTAAGGGTTATTAGAGCATGTAAAGAATGGGGGATATCTACTGTAGCTATTCACTCAGACGTAGATAGAGATAGTATGCATGTTAAATTAGCTGATGAAAGTATATGCGTAGGTCCACATCAACCATCAAACAGTTATTTAAATATACCAGCAATAATGTCCGCTATAGAATTGACCAACACTGAGGCTGTTCATCCCGGTTATGGTTTTTTATCTGAGAATCATAGATTTGCTAAAATTTTAGAAGACAATAATATTAAATTTATTGGACCATCTTCAAAATTAATCAAAATGATGGGAGATAAAATTGAAGCCAAAAAAATTGCAAAACAACATGGTTTACCTGTTATAGAGGGTTCTGATGGAGGAGTATCAAATATAGATGAAGCAAAAAAAATTTCTCAGAAAATTGGTTTTCCTGTATTAATTAAGTCTGCTGGTGGAGGTGGTGGAAAGGGAATGAAAATAGTTCTTGATGAAAGTAAATTTAATGAGTTGTTCCTAGCAGCAAAGTCAGAAGCAAAAAAGTTTTTTGCAAATGATGAGGTATATATCGAAAAATTCTTCCAAAACCCCAGGCATATAGAAGTTCAAGTTTTGTCAGGTAAAAATAGAACAGTTCATTTACACGAAAGAGACTGCTCAATACAGAGAAGACATCAAAAACTTATAGAAGAAACTCCAAGCCCAGTTTTAAATGATGAATTAAGGAATGATTTGTTCAATAAAACAGTCAAAATGGTATCTCAAATTGGTTATGAGGGTGCTGGAACTGTAGAATTTATTTATGAAGATGGAAAATTTTATTTTTTAGAAATGAATACTAGAGTTCAAGTTGAACACCCTGTAACTGAGATGGTAACTGGAATAGATATCATTAAAGAGCAAATTTGGATAGCTTTTTCGGGAAATACAGCTTTAGAGCAGAAAGATGTTGTACCGAGAGGTCATGCTATTGAATGTAGAATAAATGCAGAAGATGCAAGTAAGAATTTCCAACCATCACCGGGCAAAATAACTATGTGCCACCAACCATCTGGTTTTAGAACAAGAGTTGATGGTGCTATATATCAGGGTTACAAAGTAACTCCGTTTTATGATAGCATGATATGTAAATTAATTTGTCACGGTAGAAATAGACAGGAAGCAATACAAAGAATGGTTAGATCTTTAGACGAATTTATCATTGAGGGTATAACAACAACTATTGATTTACACAAAACATTGCTAAATCATAAAAAATTCCTAAAATCCGACTTTAATGTCACATGGTTAGATAGGGATAAAGTAATTTAATTAGAACATTTTATTAACCAAATATCATAAACAGGGTGATCAAATGTATTTATCGATGGGCTTGATGAGAAAGTCCAACCATTAAATACAAATACTTCATCATTATCTGTATCTTTTAAATCCTTTACTTGTAAATATGCAATTATTTCAGGATTATCGTCAAATTCCGAATTTTTACATTTTAAAGGCTTTATGGAAATATTTTTAAAAACCTTTTCCTCTCCAATGCTGATTTTTACTTTATAATTTTTTGAGCTAACTTTATCAAGAATCTTAATCTCAATTTCTGTGCCCTCAAAATTTGTTGCATCAGCTGATAAATAACTTATGTTTATACATAAACATAAAAAATAAAATAAAACTTTAACTTTTCCAAGAATTGTACTTTTTTTTAATATCATTATTTTTTTTATTAGGATGATATGCTTTGGATGTTCCAGTTTTATTTTCAGAATGGGGTTTTTGCCAATTGTATTTTTTTATGTTCGTCTTGAATTCAATTTTGTTCTTTGTAAAATGTATCCAAGAATACCAATCGTTTGATATTTTTGATGCATCAATTTCACCAGAATAAATGACCCATCTTTTATTTTTTTTTTTATTTTCAAAATACTTGTTACCAAATTCGTCCTTGCCAACAAAATTACCATTTAAAAAGGTGTAGATCCTTGTTCCAAGTGTTTGTTGATTCCACCATACGAATATCTGTTTTAGAACTGTCAACATAAAAATAATTTATTTTTTCAATTTCAAATTGCAAAATTTAGATTAGACTAAATTTTAATTTTGTATATACATAAACATTCAACGACTCAAATATAAATTAAAATTATGGCAAAATATTTAGTAGAAACATATTATAATTGTAGTTTTAAAGTTACACATTATCTTGACGAGGTTAATGAAAAAGAGCTTTCTGCTTTAGATAAGAGAGATGACGGTAAATTCGAGATAATAGAGGTTAAATTAGACAATAGAAAAACAAAAAGCTTGGAAAATAATGAGATTAACAATAGGAAAATTAATAATAACCCTATTAATTTAAGTAATGATAAATTAAAAAAACAAGTTTCTACAAAAGAGGAAAATCTAAATTTTGTTAAAAAAATTCACGATGGTGTAAGTAAAAGATTTAGTATGCCTGATAGAAGAAAAGGATATATTCAAAAAGCAACTATTGGGGACCACAAAGTTTATCTTCATACTGGTGAGTATGAGGATGGAAAAATAGGAGAAATATTTATTGATACTAGCAAGGAAGGAGAACTAGTAAAAGCCTTGATGAATAATTTTGCTATAGCAATATCATTAGGCCTGCAATATGGTGTTCCGTTAGATGAATTCGTCAATGCTTATGTTGATACAAAATTTGAACCATCAGGTAAAGTCTATGGAAATGATAGAATATTGAGCGCTTCCTCTATGCTTGATTATATATTTAGAGAATTAGCAATTTCATACTTAAATCGAGAAGACCTAGCACACACTCCATCTATAGGATCTAACGCCGAAAAGTCTAGAGATATAGATTCAGATAATGCTGATGAACAAAATCAATTTTTAAAAATTGTAAGAGATATAACTAGTAAAGGATTTGTAAGAAATAATTACAAGAAAAAGCTCGTTGATTTATCTGACATTCGCATAAATCTTAAAGGAAAAAAATAATCTATTTTTTTTTGATTGCTATATTTAGTTCAGCTAATTGTTTGTCACTAATTTGAGATGGAGCGTTCATCATAAGATCCTGTGCATTTTGGTTCATAGGAAAGAGTGTTACTTCTCTTATGTTTTTTTCACCAGCTAATAACATTATAATCCTATCAATACCTGGAGCTATGCCGCCATGTGGAGGAGCGCCAAAACTTAAAGCATTAATCATTCCACTGAATTTTTCTTGTACGTCGATTTTTTTATATCCTACTACCTCGAAAAGTTTATACATCAAATCTGGTTTATGGTTTCTAATTGCACCAGAAGAAAGTTCTATCCCGTTACATACGATATCATATTGGTATGCTTTTATATTTAATGGATTTTTTAAGTCTAAATCCTTCTCCTCTCCTTGTGGCATAGAAAAGGGGTTATGACTAAATTTTATTTTTCCTGAGGTATTGTCTAAATCATACATAGGATAATCTACAATCCAACAAAATGCAAAAACGTTATGATCAATTAAGTCTAGTTCATTTGCAATTTTATCTCTTGTAGAGGACATTAACTGCAGTACGTTTTGCTTTTTATCGCATGAAAAAAATATACTATCACCAACTTTTGCTCCAGTTATTTTCATAATTTCGATTAATGATTCAGATGAAAAAAATTTACCTACTGGCCCTTTGGCTGTGATATTTTTTTCTTTTTCCAATGTAAAATATGCAAGTCCAGAGGCTCCTTGGGATTTCGCCCATTTATCTAAGTTGTCAAAAAAACTTCTTGGTTTATCTTTTGTATTTTTTGTTATTATTGATCTAACAATTGATCCAGATTTTACAAGTTTTTTAAATATTTCAAATTTTACATCGTCCCTGTGAAATATTTCTGTTAAATCATAAATTTCTAATGGATTTCTAAGATCTGGTTTATCTGTTGCATATTTAAGCATTGCATCTTCAAAGGGAATTCTTGGGAATTTTTCATGTAAAAATTTTTTATTTGAAAATTTTTTAAATACCTTATTAAGAAGATTTTCTACTACTTTAAACACATCCTCTTGTTCTACAAATGACATCTCTAAATCTAATTGATAAAATTCGCCAGGACTTCTATCAGCTCTAGCATCTTCATCTCTAAAACACGGAGCAATTTGAAAATATTTGTCAAAACCAGAGATCATTATTAATTGCTTGAATTGTTGTGGTGCTTGAGGTAATGCGTAAAATTTTCCAGGGTTTAGTCTGCTTGGAACTATAAAATCTCTTGCACCTTCAGGGCTAGATGATGTAAGGATTGGTGTTTGAAATTCAACAAAACCAAATTTATTCATCTCTTCTCTTATAAATGAAATAACTTTAGATCTTAGTAAAATATTTGAATGAATTTTCTTTCTTCTTAGATCTAAAAATCTGTATTTAAGTCTAATTTCCTCTGCATATTCTTGATCACTAAAAACCGGAAGAGGAAGTTCTTTACATGTTCCTAGAATCTCATAAGAGTTTATTTTAATTTCTATTTCACCAGTTTTAAGATCTTTATTAATAGTATCTGTTGATCTTTTACTTACAATACCACTTATCTTGATTACACTTTCAAGCTGCATTTTTTCTAATTCTCTAAAAAAAGATTTATCTTTTTCAATAATACACTGCGTGGTGCCAAAATTATCTCTTAAATCAATAAAAAGTAAATTTCCATGATCTCTTTTTTTATGAACCCATCCAGATAAAACCACTTCATCCCCGCTGTTGTTTACTGTTAGTTCAGAGCAATTATGAGTTCTATATCTATTCAAGTTATTTTCCTAATACTTCTTTTATTATTTTTTGGTCAATAGATTTTTTTTTTTTTAAACTTATTTGATCAATCTTATATATAAATTCAAATATTTTGCCATAAGACCTTGGTATTAGTTTTACAACAAAATTTATTAATTTTTCATCAATTATCACTTGTTTATCTGAAAGATTCTTTACAATTAAAACTTTTATTAATTCATCATCAGGTTCGTTTATTTTTGCCTCTAGACAGTTTTTTGATCTGGAAATTAAATCTTTTAATTTAAAAGAAATTTTATTTATTGGTCGAGTGGAATTTATAATTAAATATTTAGAGTTTTGATCTACAAAATTGATAAGTGAAAAAATTGATTTTTCATCAAAATCATCAATAAAATTATCAATAATTATATTTTGATATAATTTAAGTTCTTTTTGGTCAGTAAATTGAAATGTATTTGCATCAAAAATTATACCTTTATTTTTTTTTACAAATATTTCGGTTAGATGTGATTTTCCACAATATTTCTCTCCATGAATATTTATGATATTTTTCTCCCAATTTGGCCAGCTATCTAGAAGTTTGTATGCAAAAAAATTACTTTTTGAAACATAAAAGTCGTCTCTTTGATAGTTTTTTGTTTCCTTGAAATTTAATAATAATTGATCTAACTCACCCACAATACTTATTTTACCTCCCAAATTTGATTTTCTGTACTTATTAAAATATTTTTTTGTTCAGCTATACTTAAAAACTGGTTTGGCGATCCATTGAATAATATTTTATAATTAAATTTTTCATTATTAAAATCTTTAATATAATAATTAGAAATTTTCTCAGTCGATGATAAAAATTTGTTAAAATCTATATTTTTTTTAAAATTTTGAGAGGTAATAGAGATATTCAAAGGTAATTTAACTGATCGATTAATTTTATTTATTTCTTTCCATTTATCCTCATAGATCTCCTTAAGAAATGTTATTAAATTTTCCAATTTTTTTTGGTCATTAACGTCTTTGAAACTAAATGTTTTACTATGTATTATTAAGTCTTCATTGATTTTAATTTTTGAAAAAATTTTATAATTTGAATTCTCTTTATAAATAAGGCAAATAATATATTCGTTTGTATCATATTTTTTTATTATATTCGTAAAGTTGTAATCCTCTAGCTCGTTTATTTTTTCATTTAAAATTTTTACTATATCAAGATCTTCTGGAGGCAATATATAATTTAACAAGTGGTGTTCTTTTTTAAATATAATCCAATTTTTATAAAATGGGTTTTTGTTAAATAAATTAACATTATTTGTTTGAGCGTCTATTAGAATAGGCAAAATAATAATATTTTTATTATAAGGTATTGAGGGGAAAATATTTTTCTTCTCAAAATATAAAAAAGTGTTTTGTTTATTAAAATTTACATCTATCACCGCTTTATAGGTATCATTAATAAATTTTTCATTTTTAATATCAAATGAATCAACTAAATTTTTAATTTCAAAAACATTAAAATTTTTTATTTTTATCATTTCGTTTGAAGATACGGTCATATTTATTAATTTTTTAAAAGCTAAAATAAATGCTTTATCTATAACAATTTTTTTTTTAAAATTATTGTTAAATGGCTCAGTTATTTCAATATCACTTACCTCAAAAGTTGAAGAACTATATGTCGGTTGTTGAAAAATTAAAAATAGAAGTATTGTAAAAAAAATTATATAAGTTTTTTTCAAGAGGGTATAATTTTTGTATAAAAACATAATTTATTTTAATGAAATATAGCAAGTTTACATATCAAAAAAGTGGCGTAAATATACAAAGTGCAGATAAATTTGTTGAATTTTTAAGAAAAAACACAGGCCAAAAAAAACAAAAAAATAAAAATATTGGCGGATTTGGATCAATTACTGCTATACCTAGAAATTACAAAGATCTGAGCATAGTTGCGAGCACGGATGGAGTTGGAACAAAAATTGAAATCGCTAATTTATTAAATAAATTCGATACTATTGGAATAGACCTCGTTGCAATGAGTGTTAACGACCTAATTGTCCAAGGTGCAAAACCACTTATATTTTTAGATTACATTTCAATTAATAAAATAAATTTAAAAAAACTTAAATCTATTTTAATTGGAATAAATAAAGGGTGTGTTTTATCTGAATGTAAATTGGTAGGTGGAGAAACTGCCGAAATGCCAGGTACATATTCTAAAAATAAATTTGATATAGCTGGTTTTTCGGTAGGCTTAGTTGAGAATAATAAAATTTTAAGTAAAAAAAATATTAAAACCAATGACTTAATTATAGCTATTCCCTCTAGTGGGGTTCACTCAAATGGTTTTTCTCTTATACGAAATATAATTAATAAAAAAAAAATTAATTTAAAAAAAAATAATTTTTTGAAAAGAGAACTTTTAAAACCCACAAAAATCTATGTTAAAGAAATTTTAAAACTTTTAGATGCAAATTTAATTAATTCTTGCGCTAATATCACTGGCGGGGGAATTTCGGATAATATTAAAAGAATTATTCCAGATGGATTGACAGCAAATATTGACCTTTCGAAAGTAAAAATTAAAAAAATTTTTAAGTGGATCAAGTCTCAAAATGTAAGTGACGCAGAAATGTTAAAAACTTTTAATTGTGGAGTTGGTTTTTGTATAATAATTAAACAAAAAAATTTTAATAAAATCAGTAAATACTTTCCACAAAAGTACAAGCCATACATAATAGGTAAAATTTGCAGAGGAAAAATAAAAGTAAAATTTAATGAAAAATTACATTGGTAGAAAAATCAATACTGCAATATTCATATCTGGAACTGGATCAAATATGAGAAATTTAATTAAGTTTTCTAAGGTAAATAAATCCCCAATTAAGGTAAAATTAGTTATTTCAAGTAATAAGAATGCAAAAGGTATTATTTATGCTTCCAAAAAAAAGATAGATAATTTTTCTTTTAAATTTAGTGACTTAAAATATACAGAAAAAAATATTTTCAAAATTTTAGGTGAAAAAAAGATTAAATTAATTTGTCTAGCGGGATTTATGAAAATCTTGTCTTGTAACTTTATTAAAAAATTCAAGGGTAAGATAATTAATATTCATCCATCTCTTCTTCCTAAATATAAAGGACTTAATACTTACAAAAGAGTCTTGGAAAACGGTGAAAAATATACTGGATGCACTGTACATTTTGTAAGTTCTAAACTAGATGGTGGTAAAATAATATTACAAAAAAAAATTAAAATATTAAAAAAAGATACAGTTATTTCTTTAAAAAAACGTGTTCAAAAAGAAGAATACTTGCTATATCCACGTGCAATAAAAAAAATTATAAATTAGTTTTTAAAAAAAAATTCAATTTCTATTTTGGCATTTTCAGAACTATCAGATCCATGTACAGAATTTTTGTCTATTGAAATTCCATAAGACTTTCTAATAGTTCCTTCTTCTGCCTTTTTTGGATCTGTTTCACCCATCAAATTTCTATTAGCTAAAACAGCATCCTTTTTTTCTAAAACCATTACGAGTATCGGACCGGAGGATAAATATTCACATAGATCGTTATAAAATGGTTTAGTTTGATGCACTTTATAGAACTGCTCTGCTTCGTTTTTTTCTAACTTAATTTTTTTTTCTTTAATAATTTGAAAACCATTTTTTATAAAAATTGATTTTATTTGTTGTTCAAGATTTCTTTCAACAGCGTCTGGTTTAATTATTGATAAAGTTTGTTCAACTTCACTCATACGAGTCTTCAATTAATTTGTTTAAAAGTCTAACTCCAAAACCAGTAGCACCGCCAGAATTGAGTGCTCCGCCATATTTAGAAAAAGCCATACCAGCGATATCCAAATGAGCCCAGGGCGTTTTATTTAAAATAAATCTTTGTAAAAATTGTGCTGCGGTTGTGGAGCCTGCTCCACCTACATAATTAATATTTTGCATATCAGCATTTTTGGAGTTCATAAGTTTATCAAAGTTTTTATGGAGTGGCATCCTCCATAACTTTTCGTCAACTTTTTCTCCAGCTTGAATCAATTGTTTCGATAACTTGTCGTCATTTGAAAAAAGTCCTCCATATTCTGATCCTAGCGAAACAATTATAGCACCAGTAAGAGTTGCTAAATCAATTATGAATTTAGGTTTATACTTTTTTTCCGTAAAAGTAAGCGCATCAGCTAATACTAGTCTACCCTCTGCATCAGTATTTAGAACTTCAATAGTTTTCCCACTATAAGATTTTACAATATCACCTGGTCTTTGAGCATTTCCACTTACCATATTCTCAACAAGCCCTACGACACCAACAGCGTTGATTTTTGCTTTTCTTAAAGCTAAAGTTTTCATCAAACCTACAACAGCGGCAGAGCCTGCCATATCATATGTCATATCCTCCATGAATCTTGCCGGCTTTAATGAGTAGCCACCTGTATCAAAACAAACTCCTTTGCCAACAAATGCTAAAGGTTTAGTTTTTGTCTTAACACCATTCCATTCCATCGTAACTAAATAAGAACCTCTTACACTCCCTTGTCCTACTCCAAGTAGTGCACCCATGCCCAATTTTTTAAGTTCATTTTTGTTATAAGCTTTTATCTTAAGTCCTATTTTTTTTAATTTGAGTATTCTTTTTGAATATTCATCTGGGTGAAGAATATTTCCAGGTTCTGACACAAGATCTTTAGTGAAATTAGTACCTTCTAATAAAGAATGAAATCTATTATTTTTTACTTTATTTGGAATTTTTTTTCTAAAACAAATATTTATATTAATGTCATTATTTTCTTTTTTTGTTTTATATTTATTAAATTCATATGATTTGATTTGAATGCCATGTAAGAATTCATCAATAAAATTTTTATTTTGAGTTTCAAATATATTTACATCAAAAAAAGTCAAATTTTTTAAAATATTTGATTTTATAAAATTATAAAAGTTTGCTCCTTTTTTTTCATTCTCAGTCGATGTTTGATTATTTTTTATTTTTATAAGAATAATTTTTTGATCTGAATTATGATTAAAAAAAATGAATTCTTTTTTTTTTGAATAATTTGATTTAATAATTTTATTTATTTGATAAGATTGTTTACCCAATAGTAATTTATTTAACCCATAAATTTTAAAATCCTCGTTTGCAAACAAGACATAGTTATGAACTAACTTTTCCTGGATGCCTTTTTTGTAGCTTATTTTTATTGACATTTTTTTATAATATGTACTTTAGGTTGTATTTAAACTATAAATTTAATTTTGAATTTATATAAATATTAATTGGCCAAATTTCAATGAAAAAAATTATTTTTCAGAAATTAATCTTGGATGTGACAAAGTTTTTTCTTTTAACGTCTATAAGTCTTTCTCTTATAATTCTTGTTGTACAAGCAGTCAATTTTTTAGATTATATTTCAGAAGATGGTCATGGGTTTTATACTTATTTTGGTATAACGACGCTAAATTTTCCCAAAATATTTACTCGAGTTATGCCCTTCTGTATTTTTATCACAATATTTTATGTTATCAACAATTATGAATTAAAAAATGAGCTGGTTATTTTTTGGAACATTGGAATAAAAAAAATTAAATTTATTAATATCTTAGTTATCTTTTCATTTACCTTTATGTTTGCTCAGGTTTTATTGAATAACTTCATTGTTCCTAAATCTCTTGATCAAGCGAGAGAGTTCATTAGAAATTCAAATATTGATTTTTTTCCAAGTTTAATTAAAGAAAAAAAATTTATTGATGCAGTTGAGTCTCTTACAATTTTTGTTGAAACAAAAAATGAAAATGGTGAATTAAAAAATATTTATCTAAAAGATAATTTAAGCAATGATAGATCGCAAGTTATTTACGCAAGGAGTGGCGAACTTATTTTTAATAATAATAAGAATTATCTAATATTATTTGATGGTAGTTTCATTGATATTGATAATCAAAAAATAACCACATTCTCATTTAAAAAAACTGAATTTGACTTATCAAAATACAAAACAAAAACTACGGTTTTTCCAAAAATACAAGAAGTAGATACATGGAATATTTTTTTATGTTTATATAAACTTAAATTCAATCAAAATTTTAATCTACCTTATAATTCTTTTTTAAATTGCACGCCTGATGTTTATAGTGATGTAGTTGAGGAAACTTTCAAAAGAGGCATTAAGCCATTTTTTATTCCGGTTATTGTTTTATTATCATCAATAATCATTTTATTTAATAAAGATAATTTTAAATATTCCAAAATACAATATTTTTTATTTTTGATTGTATTTTTAGTTATTGTTTTATCTGAAGTCTCATCGCGATATATTGCTGATATCACCAGTGGTATTATCTTTGCAACGCTACCAGTCCTAATATTTATTATGGGTTATATTTTTTTAATTTTTAAACTAAGAGAGGGAAAATGATTAAAGTATATCAATCATACTTAATAAAATCATTTTGGAAAATTTTAGTATATGTAACACTATCTTTTTTTTCTCTTATTATAATTTTAAATATTTTCGAAGAGCTAACGTTTTTTAAAGATACTGATATTCACCCTGGTTTTCCTTTTCTTCTAACCTTTTTAACCTCTCCATCTATAGTTTATGAAACTTTTCCTTTTATTTTTTTTATTGCAACACAGTTTTTATTTTTAAAACTGATGGATAACGAAGAATTAGATATTTTCAAAAAAATAAGCTTAAGTAACTTTAAAATAATAAGCATTTTATCTTTATCCTCTTTTATTATTTCAATTCTTTTAATTACAGTATTTTATAATTTATCTTCAAATTTAAAATTTATCTATTTAGAAATGAAAAATAAATATTCTGGAGATAATAAGTATCTAGCTATAGTAACAGAAAACGGTTTATGGATTAAGGATGAAATTGACAATAAGATTAATATAATTAATGCTTCCAAGATTGAAGGTAAATATCTTAAGAATGTTACAATAAATCAATTTTCAGATAATTACTCAATTTTATTAAATATAGTTGCAGATGAGATTGATATAGAAAATAATATTTGGGTTATAAAAAAAGGAAGTTTTTCTAAGGTAAATCAAGGGTTAAAAACTGGAGAAAACGTAAATTTTAAAAGTAATTTTGATGCAGAGCAAATAAATAAGCTTTTTTCTGATCTTTCATCATTAAATATATTTGAGTTAAACAAATTAAAAAAAAACTATGATAATTTAGGATATTCTGTGACAAATATTAATATTCATTTTCAAAAATTAATTTCTTATCCATTTTATCTTACTATAATGACCGTTTTCTCAGCTGTTGTTATGCTAAACATAAAAAGAAATCATTCTAAGGTATTTCATATTGTAATGGGGACTCTTTTTTCAGTTTTAATTTATTACATGAATTATTTCTCGAGCTTGCTCGGACAAAACGAAAGATTACCGGAGACTTTCTCAATTTGGTTACCTTTGTTAATAATATCATTATTTTGCTCAATTGGTTTAGTTAGAATTAATGAAAAATAAAATGAAAAATTATTTAAAATTATTAATTTTAGTTCTATGCACTATCATATGCACTAGCTATCAAGGAATTTCAGAAGAATTTATTTTTGAGGGAGAGGAAATAGAAATTCTTAATGAAGGAAATAAGCTGATTTCAAAAAAAGGTGTGAAGGTAACAACTGATGATAAAACTGAAATAATTGCAGATGAATTTGAATACGACAAAGTTAAAAATGAGTTGCTTTTAAAGGGAAATATATTGATTGAAAATTTAAATAATAAAACATTAATTAAATCAAATGAAATTAAATATTTCAAAACTTTAGGAAAGATTATTTCTTATGGTGATACGCAAATAAATATAGATAATAATTATATAATAGATACTAAAGATGTTGTTATATTAAATGAAGAAGGAACATTAAGTTCATCAAAAAATACTACCATAAAAGATAAATATCAAAATAAATTTAAAACTAAAGAATTTATGTTTTTCGTGGAAGATGAGGTTCTAAAAGCAAAAAATGTTGAGCTGGTAGATAATCAAGGAAATATTTCAAAATTAAATAATTTCTTTGGAGATTTGAAAAATGAAGAGTTTCATGGAAAAGACTTAAAATTAAAATTTTACCAAAGCATATTTAATAATCCAGAAAATGAACCTAGATTATATGGTAATAAAATAAGTTCTGATAAGAATTTTTCAAAAATTTCTAAAGGAATATTTACTACATGTAAAAAGAGAGAGAAATGTCCGCCTTGGAAAATAAGAGCAGAAGAAGTCGAACATGATAAAAACAAAAAAATAATTAATTATAAAAAAGCTTGGCTAGAAATTTATGATAAACCAGTAGTATACTTTCCTAAGTTTTTTCACCCAGACCCAAGTGTTAAAAGACAATCTGGTTTTTTAATTCCAAGTTTAAATGATTCTGGCAATACAGGTTTATCATTAAATTTACCATATTTTAAAGTCCTGGATATTAATAAGGATTTAACTATTCAACCAAGAATTTTTACAGATAACAATTTAATGTTGCAAAATGAATACAGGCAAGTTGAAAAAAATTTAAACCATATTATGGATGTTGGTATATTCACATCAATGTTAAATAATAACGAAGAGTCAACCAAATCTCATTTTTTTTCAAATACCTTAATAAACTTTGACAGCACTTTTTTTGAAACATCTGATTTAGAAATAAATATAGAACAAGTTACAAACGATACGTATCTTAAAAAGTTTAAACCTAAGTCTAGTTTGATTGAAAGTGAAAATTTGATGCATTCATTTTTTAGATATTATGGAAGTGAACAGAATTCTTCGCTTGAAGTATCAGTAGAAAGTTACGAGGACTTAACCAAAAAAAGCAGTGATAGATATGAATATATTTACCCAAATGTTGAATTTAACAAAGAATTTGGGGGAACTAATTTGCCGGGATCTATAAGCTTAAATACTAGTTTGTTTCAAAAACAGTTCGATACAAATAAAACTAAACAAAGTTTAATTACAGATATTATCTATACTTCAGATACGAGTTTCAATGATAGAGGATTAAGTAGTGATTTTAAATTATTATTTAAAAACCCGAACATAAGAGAAAAAACTGGCTCTAAAAACCAGTCAAGCACAAACACTAAATTACTCACAAAATTAATGTATACTATGAGTTATCCGTTGAGGAAAGAAGGTGAGTTTTACAATAGTTTTTTAAAACCAAAATTATCTTTTAGATTCAGTCCGAATAACACAAAAAATATGTCAAGCGAAGATAGAAGACTTGATATAAGTAACATAAGCTCAATTGACAGACTAGGAATAAGCGATGGAGTTGAAGGTGGTCAATCAATAACAACAGGATTAGAATATTCATTTAGAGATAAAATTGGTGAAGAAAAAATTTCACTAAATTTAAGTCAAGTCTTAAGAGATAAAGCAAATCCAGATTTACCAAAAAATAGTACTTTAAATAATAAATATTCAGATATTATTGGAAACATAAAATTTGATTTATTCGATAACTTAAATTTTGAGTATGATTTTATGGTTGATAACAACTTAGATAAACTGAATTACAATTCAATTGATACTAATTTAACTGTAAATAATTTTATAACTACATTTCAGTATTTAGAAGAGGATGGTGAGGTGGGAAGCAAAAGTTTTATTAGTAATCAAACAAAATATTCGTTTGACGAGAATAATACCTTAAGTTTTGCCACAAGAAGAAATAGAGAATTGAATATGACAGAATTCTATAATCTTGTTTATCAATATGAAAATGACTGTTTAAGAGCTGCTATAGAATATAACAAAAATTTTTACAGTGATAGTGATATAAAACCTGAAGAAGAAATTTTGTTCACTTTAACAATTATTCCATTTAGCAAATTTGCATCCCCGAATGTTAATAAATAATGAAAGGTATAATTAAAATTATAATTTTATTTTTCATTTTTATTCATGCTAATAACTCCATAGCGAATACAATTAATATAATTTATACAGTTGATAACAATCCAATTACAAACGTAGAGATTAATAACGAGATCACATATTTAAAATTGTTATCTAAAGGATTACAAAATATGGAGGATGAGTCTTTAGTAATGTATGCAAGCAAATCTATTATTAGAGAAAAAATAAAAGAAGTTGAAATATTAAAATATTTTAAATTTGGATTTAATGATGAAATCGTCAATCAAAATCTATTTAAGTTAATCTCATCTCTAGGTATTAATAATATTTCTGAATTTGAGGAACAAATCAAAAATCTCAATTTATCAAAGGAATATTTTAAAAAAAAAATTGAAATTGAAATTTTATGGAATCAGATTATTTTTAATAAATATAAAAACAAATTATCTATTGATGAGGATAAAATTAAAGATAGCCTTAAAGACAGATTAAATAATTCAAAAAATGAAATAGAGGAATACTATTTATATGAAATTTTATTTTCACCATCCTCATCATATAAATTAAAAGAAGAGGTTGAGAAAATTAAAAACAGTATAAATGAAATTGGGTTTGAAAATACAGCTAGAGTTTTCAGTATTTCCGCCTCTTCTTCAAATGGCGGAGATATAGGATGGATAAAAAAAAATCAGCTGTCGAAACAGATTGCTAATAAGATAGAAAATTTAGAAAATCTAGAAATTAGCGATTTAATTGATGTACCTAACGGTAAGTTAATCTTAATGTTGAAAGATAAGAGGAAATTGAAAGTAAAAGTTTCTTTTGACGAAGAGTTTAAAAAAGCCTTAATGATGGAAAGGAATAAACAACTTAATCGATTTTCAACTATATATTTTAAAAAAGTTGAGCTTAATACTGTTATAAATGAAAAATAGACCAATAGTTATAATAGCTGGAGAACCATATAGTATATTTTATGAAATATTTTTAAAAGCTTTAAAAAATAAAAATATAAAAAAAATTAGCTCACCTATTATACTAGTCGGTTCAAAAAAACTTCTTGAAGATCAAATTAAATTTTATAATTATAAATTTTATATCAATGAGTTAGACAAAAACTTTTCAAAACTTATAAAATGTAAATATAATCAAATTAATATAATTAATGTAAATTTTGATTATAAAAAAATTTTTGATAAAATTAGCAATAAATCAAATATTTATATTAATGATTGCTGCGATATTGCCATTGGTCTAATAAACAAAAGAAAAGTAAAAGTATTAATTAATGGACCCATATCGAAAAAAAATTTCTTAAAGAACAAATACGCTGGGATGACTGAATATTTCGCCTCAAAAACAGGAAATAAAAATAAGGAAGTTATGTTAATATATAATAATAATCTCTCAGTAAGTCCTATAACTACTCATTTACCATTAAAAAAAATTTTTTCAAAGATTACTAAAAATAAAATTATCCACAGTGTTAAAACTATAAACAATTTTTACATTAAATATTTGAAGAAAAAACCAAAGATTGCATTAACTGGTATGAACCCTCATTGTGAATCATTTGAGAACAAATCAGAAGAAGATAAAATAATATCGCCAGCAATAAAACAGCTGAAAAAAAGTAAAATTAAAGTCTCTGGCCCTTTTCCTGCAGATACTATTTTTTTAGAAAAAAATTATAAAAAATTCAATGTGATTGTGGGAATGTACCATGACCAAGTACTTACTCCAATTAAAACTATTTACGGATTTGATGCTATTAATATTACGCTTGGGCTTCCATTTATAAGAATAACTCCAGATCATGGACCCAATGAAAGCATGTTAGGTAAAAATAAATCAAGTGCAAATAGTTTAATAAATGCCTTATTATTTACAAATAAAATTAAGTGAGAATAAAACCAAAAAAAAGTTTAGGCCAAAATTTTCTAACAGATAAAAATATTATAAAAAAAATAACAGAAATTTATCCAATTAGTAATGATAGTGAGATTTTAGAAATAGGTCCAGGAACAGGAAATTTAACAGAATTTTTTCTTAAAAGAGAACCAAAGAAAATTGTCTTAATAGAGAAAGATAAAAAATTATTTTTGGATTTAAAAAAAAAATATAATAAAATTGATATTATCAATGATGACATTTTAAAAGTATCATTAAAAGAAATAGTAAATGAAAAAACAATTGTTTTTGGAAATTTGCCTTACAATATCTCCTCACAAATATTAACAAGATTTATTTTAAATAAGGAAAATCTTCCATTAAAAGTTTTTATTTTTATGTTTCAAAAAGAATTAGCTGATAGAATCATAGCCAAACCAAACACATCTAGTTATGGAAGATTGACTATCTTGACAAACTGGAAATTTACGGTAAAAAAACTATTTGATATAAGCCCAACTTCATTTTTCCCAAAGCCAAAAATCAAAAGCACATTACTTCTTTTCAGAATGAAAGAGGATTTTAATTTATTCAAAGAACCAGAAACTTTAAGTAAAATTACAAAAATTTTTTTTAATCAAAGAAGAAAAAAAATAAAAAATCAATTTAAAAGATTATTTGATAATTACCTAGAGATTGCTGAAGATCTTAGTATTGATTTAAACTGCAGACCACAAAATCTAGAACCAGAAATTTACTACAATTTAGTTCATGAATTTGAAAAATTAAGAAAGTAATTTTTTAACATGATTTTCTATTTTTACTTTTCTTGTTAAATATGAATCTTTAAATTTCTCAAAATTATTTATGATTTCAGAAACTTCTTGGTAGCATTTTTCTAAATTATCGTTAATTACAACAAAGTCATAATCAACCCAATGCTTAACATCTTTATAAAACTCT
>CACHYG010000009.1 GCA_902584015.1 uncultured Pelagibacteraceae bacterium | reverse complement strand
CCACCTCTTATTGCTTCCGAGAGCACAATGTATGGTACAGGCCAAATACCAAAATTTATCGATGATCAATTTGAAATTAAGCTTGAAGATAAATCTGAAAGAAAGTTTTTAATACCAACTGCTGAAGTTATTTTAACAAATATGGTTAAAGGTAAAATACTAAATAAAAATGATTTACCATTAAGGTTAGTTGCATCTACACCTTGTTTTAGAAAAGAAGCTGGTAGTTACGGCAAAGATACAAAAGGTATGATAAGGCAACATCAATTCTATAAAGTTGAATTAGTAAGCATTGTTGAACCAGAAAATTGTAAAAGTGAGTTAGAAAGAATGACAAATTGTGCGACTGGAATTTTAGAGTCATTAAAATTGCCTTATAGAAAAGTTGTTTTATGTACTGGAGATATGGGTTTTAGTGCTGAAAAAACATATGATATTGAAGTATGGATACCCTCAGAAAATAAATACAGGGAAATTTCAAGCTGTTCATCTTGTGGATCTTTTCAGGCAAGAAGAATGAAAGCTAGATACAAAAATGATAAAAAAGAAACACTATTTTTAGGAACCCTTAACGGAAGTGGTCTTGCTGTTGGTAGGACTTTAATAGCCATATTAGAAAATTACCAGCTTGAAGATGGGTCTATAAAAATTCCTGATGTTCTTAGACCTTACATGAATAATTTGGATAAAATTTCAATTAAATAGAAGTTGTTTTCAAATATCATTTAGTATAAAAAAATGATTAGTTATGTCAAATTCAGGAATAGGTCAGTTTATACCTCTAATACTAATATTCGTTATATTTTATTTTTTTCTAATAAGACCGCAGCAGAAGAAAGCAAAAGAACACAAGATAATGGTAGAGAACCTTAAAAAAGGAGATAAAGTTATAACTTCTGGTGGAATTGTTGGTAAAGTAGACAGAATTATTGATAATGAAAAAGTTGAAATTGAAATTGCTGACAATGTTACAGTAGAGGTAATTAGAGCTACTGGCATACAAGCATTAGTTACTGCTCAAGAAGTTAAAAAATAAATTTTCAAATAGTGCTTAAATTTTCTAAAATAAATATTTTAGTTACTTTAGTTTTATCATTATTGGTAATTTTTTTTTCAATTTCAAATATAACAAAATTTGATGATAATTTTTTTAATAAAAAAATTAACTTGGGTCTTGATTTACAGGGTGGTTCATACTTATTGTTAAAGATAGATAACGACCCTGTAATAATAAAAGAACTTCAAAATAAAGCTGTTTCTTTAAAAAATTTTTTCAAAGAAAATAATATTCAAATTTTTAATATCAATATAAATGAAAATAAAGAGATAATTTTTTCAACTAATGGAAAAAATATTGAAAAAGTAGAATCTTTTTTGAATGATAAAGATGGATCTATTAATATTTATTTTGACCAGTTTAAATCATTTCAATATGAAGTTGAAAAAGAAAAAGAAAATTTTAGATTAAAATTATCAAAATATGGACTTATTAAAATTAAAACATCATCTTTGGATCAAGCTATAGAAATCGTTAGAAGAAGAGTTGATGAAGTTGGTACGAATGAACCAAATATTCTTAAAAGAGGCAATGATAGAATTCTTGTAGAATTACCCGGTCTTGATGATCCAATGAGAATTAAAAATTTACTAGGTAAAACAGCTAACCTAACATTTAGATTTATTACAACATCTAACGATGAAACCTTTGGATCCGAACAATTGGAATTTGAGGATGGTTCTGAAATCGCAAGTGTTAGTAAAAGAATTATCGTAAGTGGTGAAAATCTTATCGATGCACAACCTCGTATGGACAATCAAACCAATGAAACCGTAGTTACTTTTGATTTTGATAGAGTGGGAGCAAAAAGATTTGGTAGAGCAACTACAAAAGGTGTAGGTAAAAGATTAGCAATTGTTTTGGATGGCAAAGTAATTAGTGCACCTGTCATACAGGAAGCTATCGTAGCAGGCTCAGGTCAAATCACTGGGGATTTTACATTTCAAACTGCAACAGACTTGGCTTTATTACTTAGATCTGGTGCTTTACCTGCTCCATTAGAAATAATAGAAGAAAGAACAGTTGGACCAGGTTTAGGTGAAGATTCAATAAAAGCTGGATTATTGGCATTATTAATAGGCTTTGTGTTGGTTATTGCATTTATGTTATTTAAATACAAAGTTTTTGGAATAATAGCTAATACAACATTAATTCTAAATCTGTTTTTTTTAATCGGAATATTAACTATTTTTGAAGCAACACTTACCTTACCAGGGATCGCAGGTATTATTTTAACAGTGGGAATGGCAGTTGATGCTAATGTGTTAATTTTTGAGAGAATTAAAGAAGAAATCAGAAATGAAAAAAACAAAATTATTGCTTTTGATACTGGTTACGTTAAATCTAGATCAGCCATTTTAGATGCTAATATCACTACTCTAATAGCTGCTGTAATTTTATTTTTCTTAGGCTCTGGTCCAATCAAGGGATTTGCCGTAACTCTAGGAACAGGCATTTTTACAACTCTTTTCACAGTTTATTTTATTGCAAGATTACTAACGTCTTTATATGTAATTAAGAACAAAGATAAGGAGAGTCTAATCTGATGAAAAATAATATTCAGTTTAATAAATTTTATAAAGTTTTCAATTTTATATCATTAGCATTAGTAATAATTTCTGTTTTACTGATATTTTTTAAGGGACTAAATTTTGGAGTTGATTTTAAAGGCGGAACTTTAATTGAGTTACGTGTTAACGATAAACAAACGAACATTTCAAGTTTAAGAAGCGCGTTTAATTCAATGAATTTAGGAGATGTTGCTATAAAAAACTTTGGAAATGAAAATGATTATTTAATTAAATTTGAAAAAAAGGATAAGGATAAAAACCTTATTCAAAATATTAAAAAAGATCTTACTAAAAAAATAGGCCCAGTATATGAATTTAGGAGAGTAGAAAACGTTGGTCCTAAAGTTAGTGCTGAATTACTAAATAAAGGTTTGATTGCTATTGCAGTAGCACTTGGTGCAATGCTTTTTTACATATGGGTAAGATTTGAATGGCAATTTAGTATTGGAGCAATTATTGCTCTATTTCACGATGTGATTATAACAATTGGAATATTTTCATTGTTTAGTATTGAAATTAATTTATCTATTGTAGCAGCAGTATTGACAATAGTTGGCTATTCTATGAATGATACTGTTGTTATATTTGATAGAGTAAGAGAAAATCTAAAAAAACACATAAGTATAAAAATTTTTGAATTAACAAATATTTCTATTAATGAAACTTTATCTAGAACAATAATAACTTCCGTAACTACATTATTAGCATTATTATCTATTTTTATTTTTGGCGGTGAAATTTTAAAAGGATTTTCACTTGCAATGATTTTAGGTGTTATTTTTGGAACCTATTCATCAATTTATATTGCAAATCCTACATTAGTTTATTTAAATGTTTCTTACAGAACAGTAGTTAAAGAAGAGAATAATTAATATAAGTTTTGAGCTGCAACCATTGATAACAACATTGGAAGCGATAGTAATGTGTTTGTTCTAGAAAATAACATAGCCATTCTTGCTGACTTCGCTTTACTTTCAGGATCACTCTCAACAATTCCCAAAGCTCTTTTTTGGTTCGGCCAAATTACAAACCATACATTAAAAGCCATTATAAGACCTAACCACATACCAATTCCTATTGCTGTATTTCTCCCACCTCCAGATCCTATGCCTAAAGTCATAGATTCATGCAAATAACCATTCAACCAGCCTAGTATTAGTCCAGAAACAATAGTGGCAAGTGCTGCCCAACGAAAATAGAATAAAGCGGCAGGGGCTATTACTTTACCTATGGCAGGTTTGTGCTCATCAGGTATTTTAGGCATATTAGGGATTTGTACAAAATTGAAATACCATAATAATCCTATCCACATAATCCCCACAACAACGTGAATATACCTAAATAACCAACTCCAAAATATTCTATCTATATCAAAACCTTCATTGTTAAAAAAAAGGCCCAAAAATAAAAGTATACTTATTGCTAGTGATGTATGAATTGTTTTTGGTAGAGATGATAAAATTTTACCCATTAATTATATTAGCATAATTCTTGAACCAAATTAAGCAATTTTTTTTGTTTTATTGATAAGTAAATTTTTTAAAAATTGACCAGTATAACTATCCTTCACTTTAACGATGTCCTCGGGCTTACCTTGTGCGATGATATTTCCACCTTTTACACCACCATCTGGACCCATATCTACTATGTGATCGGCTGTCTTTATTACATCAAGATTATGCTCAATCACAACTACAGTATTTCCAGTTGCAACAAATGTATGCAGTATTTCTAGTAATTTTTTTATATCGTGTTGGTGTAATCCAGTAGTGGGTTCATCAAGTATATATATGGTTCTACCGGTAGATCTTCTTGATAATTCTTTTGCAAGTTTTATTCTTTGCGCTTCACCACCTGATAATGTAGTAGCTTGTTGACCAATTTTTATATAACCCAGCCCAACTTTTTTTAAAGTAAGTAATTTTGTTTTTATAGAGGGAATATTTTCAAAATAATCGCATCCTTCGTCTACAGTCATGTTAAGCACATCTGCAATACTTTTATCTTTAAATTTAATTTCAAGTGTTTCTCTGTTATATCTGCTACCCTTACACTCGTCACATGTAATATAAACATCTGGTAAAAAATGCATTTCGTATGTTATTACTCCATCACCTTCACAAGCTTCACATCTTCCACCTTTAACATTAAATGAAAAACGACCCGGTTTATATCCTCGACTCTTTGATTCTGGAAGATTTGTAAACCAATCTCTTATTGGCCCGAATGCACCTGTATATGTTGCTGGATTCGATCTTGGTGTTCTACCGATAGGTGACTGGTCGATATTAATTATTTTATCAACTAATTCAATTCCTTTAAAACGTTTAAATGGCATAGGAATTTTTCTTGTTTTGTTATTATTTAAACTGAGATTTAATGCATTATACAATGTTTGAAGTATTAAAGTGGACTTACCGCTTCCTGATACGCCCGTTACACAAGTAAAGCAACCAAAGGGTATTTTTAAATCAATATTTTTTAAATTATTTCCAGTTGCTCCACCAATCTCAAGGAATCTTCCGTTTTTTGCTAATTTTCTTCCTTTGGGTATTGGAATAAATTTTTTGTTAGATAAATATTTACCAGTTATACTATTTTCATTTGATAATATTTCTTTATATTCACCTTCAGCAACAACAATTCCTCCCTTACTCCCAGCTTCTGGTCCTAGATCAATAATATGATCAGCATTTTCCATTGTTTCGGTATCGTGTTCAACTACTATAACCGTGTTACCTAAATCCCTTAATCTTTTTAATGCATTAATTAATTTTACGTTATCTTTTTGATGTAGACCAATAGAAGGTTCATCTAATACATATAGAACTCCAGTTAATCCTGATCCAATTTGAGAAGCTAATCTTATTCTTTGAGCCTCTCCGCCCGAAAGTGTTCCTGACTCTCTAGACAAGGTTAAATAATCTAATCCAACGTTTAATAAGAAACTTAATCTTTCATTAATCTCTTTAAGGATGTGCTGAGCGATTTTTAGTTCTCTTGAATTTAGATTTAATTCAAGACTTTTAAACCATTTTTGAGCTTCTATTATTGATTTTTCTGTTATCTCGCTTATGTGATGATCATTTATTTTTATACACAATGCTTCCTCTTTTAATCTGAAACCTTTACAAACTTCACATTTTGAGTCGGATTGATACTGAGAAATCTCTTCTCTTTTCCAATCACTATCGGTTTCTAAATACCTTCTTTCAAGATTATTTACTACACCTTCAAAGGGTTTTTTATGAGAGTATTTCTCATAACCATCATCATAAGAAAATTTAATCTCCTCATCGTCAGACCCAAAAAGTATTATATCTTTGATTTTTTTTGGTAATTTTTGCCATTTATCATTAAGTGAAAATTTATAATGTTTAGCCAACGACGATAGTGTTTGAGCATAATACAAAGATGAAGATTTTGACCAAGGTTCTATCGCACCGTTTGCAATTGATTTTTTTTCATCGGGAACAACTAAATTTGGATCAACATTTAGTTTTACTCCAATACCCTCACATTCAGCACATGCACCGTAGGGACTATTAAAAGAAAATAATCTTGGTTCAATTTCCTCTATTGTAAAACCACTTTCTGGACATGCAAATTTAGATGAGAAAATTAATTTTTCTGTTTTTCTTAAATTTTTTGGTAATGTTTCATTTTCGTATTCTACAAAAAGTAAACCATTTGACAAATTAAGAGCAACCTCAATGCTTTCTGCTAATCTATTTCCTAGAGATGAATTAAGAACTATTCTGTCAACTAAAATATTAATATCATGTTTTAGTTTTTTATTTAATTCAGGGACTTTATCAATTTCATATATAGTTCCATCAATTTTAATCTTTCTGAAACCTCTTTTTTTATATCCTTGAATTTCTTTCTTGTATTCACCTTTTCTTCCTCTTACAACTGGTGAAAATAAATAAATTGTACTTTTCTTTGGTAATTCTTTTATTTTATCGACCATTTGAGAAATTGTTTGAGACTGGATTCTTTTACCTGTAAAGGGAGAGTAGGGTATACCAACTCTAGCAAACAAAACTCTCATGTAATCATAAATTTCTGTCACTGTGGCTACTGTAGATCTTGGATTTTTAGACGTGTTTTTTTGTTCTATTGATATGGCTGGGCTTAAACCCTCTATAAGATCCACATTTGGCTTTTTCATCTTATCTAAAAACTGTCTTGCATATGCTGATAAACTTTCAACGTATCTTCTTTGACCTTCAGCATAAATTGTGTCGAACGCTAATGATGATTTTCCTGACCCGGAAAGGCCAGTAATAACAACAAATTTATTTTTTGGAACTTCTAAAGATATATTTTTTAAATTATGTTCTTTTGCGCCTTTAATAACTATGTTTTTGAGCATATTTTTTGTTGCTTTAAATAAATAAAATTAATATTCACACGTATTTATGATATAAATATATAAGTATTATTTATATCTTCATTAAAATATTATGGCAGGAAGCTTAAATAAAGTATTATTAATTGGCCGTTTGGGCGCAGACCCAGAAATTAAGCAAATGGTCAATGGTAAAAGTGTTGCAAGATTGAGCCTTGCAACAAGTCAGTCATGGAAAGATAAGAATACGGGCGAAAAAAAAGAAAAAACAGAGTGGCACCGTATAGTTGTATTTAATGAAGGTCTAGTTAATGTGGTTCAACAGTACTTAAAAAAAGGTGCACAAATTTATGTTGAGGGTCAACTAACTACTAGAAAATGGAAAGACGAGCAATCTGGCCAAGATAAATATTCAACTGAAATTCTTATTCAAGGATATAATTCATCTCTTACAATGTTGGGTGGTAATAATTCTAATACTGGCACACCTATTCAAAATAAGAACAAAACTGATGATGAAATCTCTCAAGATATCTCAACTGATCTTGATGACGATATTCCTTTTTAATTTTTATGGAAAAAATTCAGGAAAGCGAAAAATCAAATATTAAGCCAATAGCAATGTATGATGAGATAAGTTCATCATATTTATCATATGCTATGAGCGTTATAGTTAGCAGAGCTCTTCCTGATGTTAGAGATGGTTTAAAACCTGTACATAGAAGAATTTTATATGCAATGTATAAAGGTGGTTTTGATTGGTCAAAACAATTCCGTAAATCTGCACGTGTTGTTGGTGATGTAATTGGTAAGTACCATCCACACGGGGATCAAGCAGTATATGATGCACTTGTTAGGATGGTGCAAGATTTTTCTATGAGTTTACCATTGATTGATGGACAAGGTAATTTTGGGTCAATCGATGGAGATCCACCCGCAGCAATGAGATATACTGAAACTAAATTATCAAAAATCTCACAGTATTTAATAGATGATATAGAAAAAAATACAGTTACTTTTAAAAGTAATTATGATGAAACCGAGGTTGAACCCGTTGTTTTACCTGCACAATATCCCAATTTGTTAGTAAATGGTGCGGGAGGAATTGCAGTTGGAATGGCAACAAGTATACCGCCACATAACCTTGGTGAAGTTATTGACGGAACACTTGCATTGATAGGTAACCGAGATATCAAACTTAATGAGTTAATGAAACATATACCAGGACCAGATTTTCCAACAGGAGGAACAATTATAGGGAAAAATATAATTAAAGAAGGTTACAAAAGTGGTAGAGGATCTTTTAAAATTAGAGGAGATATCAAAATAGAACAAATAAAAAATGATAAAGAAAGAATTGTAATAACTTCTGTGCCTTATCAAGTAAATAAAGCTACATTGAATGAGAGAATAGTAGAGCTTGTAAGAGATAAAAAGATTGAAGGTATAAGCGATATTAGAGATGAGTCAAACAGAGAGGGAATTCGTGTATCTATAGATTTAAGACGAGGTGTTGAACCTGAAACTATCAAAAGACAGCTATACAAATTTACAGCAATAGAAAGTTCATTTGGATTTAACACTCTAGCTATTGTAAATCAAAAACCACAAAATTGTTCATTAAAAGATTTTTTGGAAAATTTTTTAGAATTTAGAGAGGATGTTGTAATTAAAAGAACTAAATTTGATTTACAAAAGGCTGAAGAAAGAGCACATATATTAATTGGTTTGACTGTTGCAGTTGAAAATTTAGATAAAATTATAAAAATTATTCGTGCATCTAAATCCCCAGATGAAGCAAAAAACCAATTGTTAAAAACTAAGTGGAAAATTTCAAAGACTACAAAATTTATTAAATTAATTGAAAATAAAAATATTTCTGGAAGCTACTCATTAAGTCAATCTCAAGTTATATCAATTCTAGAATTGAGATTACAAAAGTTAACTGCACTTGGAATTCAGGAAATTGAAATAGAAATAAAAAAATTATCTGAGTTAATTGTGAATTTTAAAAAAATAATTAATTCAAAAAAAGAACTTATGAAAGTTATCAGTGACGAGCTTAAAATTATTAAAGATAAATATTCTGAGCCTCGTAGAACTAAAATTATTGATGCTGTATTAAATTATGATATTGAAGAGACTATACAAAAAGAGGCAATATTAATTACAGTTACAATTCAAGGTTATATTAAAAGAAGTTCGTTAAGTAATGTAAAAAAACAAAAAAGAGGTGGTAAAGGTAAATCGGGTATTAAAACAAGAAATGAGGATTCTGTTGTACAGACATTATCAGTTAACACACATACCCCAGTATTATTCTTCTCTACTGAAGGATTGGTATATAGAATAAAAGCTTGGAAAATACCTGAAGGTTCTGCTTCATCCAAAGGAAAATCTCTTTTTAATATTTTACCTTTAAAAAATCATCAATCTATTAGCTCTATAATGCCTTTTCCTGACAAAGATAATCAATCAAAAAATTTGCATATAATATTTGCAACTTCTAAAGGCAAAATTAGAAAAAATAGCATTGAGGATTTCTCTTCAATTAACACTGCTGGAAAAATAGCCATGAAACTTGATTCTGATGATAAAATTATAGGAGTAAAAATTTGTGATGATGATAAAGATATAGTTCTTAGTACTAGGCTAGGGAAATGTATCAGATTTGAAGCAAAAAAATTAAGAATTTTTAAAGGTAGGTCGTCAAAAGGAATTAGAGGCATTAATCTTGGACAAAACGACACTATTGTTTCATTGTCTATTATTGATCACGACTCCAAAACTAAAAAAAATGGTAAAAATGGATCTGATAATAAAGCAGAAGTAGCTGCTAAACAAAAATTTTTGTTATCTATTACAGAAAATGGATATGGAAAAAGAACCTCTCATTACGATTTTCGAGTAACTAACAGAGGAGGCAAAGGTATAATTGGTATTGTAAATTCTCCAAGAAATGGAGATGTTTCATCCTCCTTTCCTGTTGTTGAGGGAGATGACATTTTAATATCTACTAACACAGGTCGTGTAATAAGAGTTGGAGTTAAAGAAATAAGACTCGCAGGTAGAAATACTCAAGGTGTTAGAATTATTAAATTAAGTGGTGATGAAAAAGTAGTTTCAGCAATTAAAATTGATGATAACCTGATATAATGAAAAGAAATGTATTATATCCAGGCACTTTTGATCCTATTACCTATGGCCATATTGACTTAATTAAAAAGGCTTTAAAAATCGTTGATACTGTTATTGTAGCCATATCCGAAAACAGTAATAAGAATTATCTGTTTAATTCTAATGAAAGATTAGAAATTGTAGAAAATGCTTTATACAAAGATTTAAAATTCAATAAAAAAAAAGTAAAAGTAATTATATTTAATTCATTGACTACACAATTGTGTAAAAAAATGAAATCAAAAATAATTTTAAGAGGGTTAAGAGCAGTTTCTGATTTTGAATATGAATATCAATTAGCAGGGATGAACAAAAATCTAGATAATAATATTGAAACAATGTTTTTAATGTCAGATATCGAAAATCAAATAATATCCTCGAATTTTGTTAAAGAAATTATAGAACTTGGAGGTAATATAAAAAAATTTACTACACCAAGTACTATTAAAGCACTCAAAAATAAATATGCATAAATATTTTTTAATTATAATCTTATTTTTTTTAATACCAAAAAATATAATAGCAAAGGAGAATATAATGATACTAAAACTAAAAGATGGTGATGTGGAAATTGAATTATTTGAGGATAAAGCACCAAAACATGTTGAAAGAATTAAGAAATTAGCGAATGAAGGAAAATATGACAATGTAGTATTTCACAGAGTTATAGAAGGTTTTATGGCTCAAACTGGTGACGTTCGATTTGGAAATTCATCCTCTGATCAGTTTAATTTGGATAGAGCTGGTATGGGTGGATCAGACCTTCCTGATCTTCCAGCAGAATTTAGTGATATTCCACATTTGAGAGGTACATTATCTATGGCTAGATCATCAGATCCTAACAGTGCTAATAGTCAATTTTTTATATGTTTCGATGATGCTCCTCACTTAGATAGAAACTATACCGTATTTGGAAAAGTAACTAAGGGTATGGAATATATTGATAAAATTAAAAGAGGTGCAGGCCCAAACGGTTCTGTAAGCGACCCTGATAAGATCATTAGTTTTAAATCAAAATAATATGATTGATGTCATTAAAAAAATTTTCTTTTAAAGTAACATCTAAGGAAAATTATGCTAGGACTGGTTTAATTAATACACATCGGGGAAAAATACATACACCTGTTTTTATGCCTGTTGGTACACAGGCTACAGTAAAAGCAACTTTTATTGACGATATAATTGAAACTGGAAGTGAAATAATTTTAGCAAACACTTACCATTTAATGCTTAGACCTGGATTAGATAGAATTAAAAAAAGTAAGGGTTTGCATAAATATATGAATTGTAAACTTCCAATACTTACTGACTCAGGTGGTTTCCAAGTAATGTCTTTATCAAAATTAAATAAAATAGATAGAGAAAAAGGGGCAATTTTTAACTCACATATAGATGGTAGAAAATTTATACTTGGTCCTGAGGAAAGCATTAAAATACAAAAAGGACTTAATTCAGATATTGTAATGGTCATGGATGAATGTCCAAAAAACACTCAAGATAAAAAAAAAATAAAAGAATCTTTAGATTTGTCCATGTATTGGGCAAAAAGATCAAAGATTGCATTTGGTACAAATAAACTTAAAGCATTATTTGGCATTGTTCAGGGTGGGTTATTCAATGATTTACGACTGGAGTCCATTGGAAAACTTGTAGATATTAATTTTGATGGCTACGCACTTGGTGGATTAGCAGTTGGCGAAACTCAAAATGAAATGTTAACTGTTTTAGATGCTGTAAAAGATTATATGCCTGAAAATAAACCAAGATATTTAATGGGTGTTGGTACACCATCTGACATTTTAGGAGCTGTAAAAATGGGTGTAGATATGTTTGATTGTGTCTTACCCACAAGATCAGGAAGAACTGGTCTCGCTTTTACATGGAAAGGTAGAGTTAATATTAGAAATGCTAAATATAAATATGATAATTCACCATTAGACAAAGATTGTAAAAAATTTGGTTTAAATAAATATTCAAAGAATTATTTGAACCATTTGTTTAACACCAATGAAATATTAGGTTCTATGTTACTAACACTTCATAATTTAAATTTCTATCAAGAATTGATGCAAGCTATAAGATATAATATTAAAAAGGGAACATTTGAAAGGTTTCATATGAAATACTTTAATAAATTATGATACCTTTTAAACATTGATTATATCTAAAAAAAGTCTATATAAGAAACTCTTTGGGCCGTTAGCTCAGTTGGTAGAGCAATTCCCTTTTAAGGAATGGGTCGTTGGTTCGAGTCCAACACGGCTCACCATTAAACTTCCATTTAATGGCTGAAATACCCCATTCTTTTAACTCTTAAATATTTTTTAAAAAAGGTGTACGGTGAGTGTACAAATTTATGAAGAAGGTCATAAAAATTAAGGGGAAAGGACAAGCAAGTAGATTAACTCTTCAACATGAAGAAGCTGGTGGTCCTTTAGGAATTTTTGGTAAAGAAGCTCAAAAACATGATCAATCCATAGGCCTAGTTGTTGGTGAAGTAAACAAATATCTTAAATTAAAATATAAGAACATAAATTTTAGACACAGAAATAAAATTGAAAAAAAAGAAATTAATAGAAAATTAAATTCAATAGATAAAAAACTAGGAAATACAATATTTGTTTCTAATTCAAGTATCAAACCTGATGGCGGTATCATTGAAGCTAAAGATAAATTTGATAAATGGAGAACTATTTTAATTGGAGAGTCTAAGCACCAAGGAAATGATGTTGAAAAAATATTATCAGGCATAAAACAAGGTAAAAAAAAGGACCAAGATTTAATGGTTGCAGGTAACGCTATAGAGAGAGTTCACAAAAATATCTTAGAGTGTAGAAATTTTATGATTGATGAATATCATTTTCCTTACGTTATTTTTTTTCAGGGCTCAAATTTTTCAACTACGACATTTACATTAAAATCAAATTATGGAAAAAAAGTAACAATTGCACATGATAATGGTGCATTAAATCGAATAGATAGGGTTACAGCAAGTAATTATGGTATGAAAATAAATATTAATTATTGTAAAAATATTTTTGTTAATGTTAATAATAATAGTCAGATGTTACAAATTCCATCTCTATATTTTCAATGTGAAAGTTGGAAATCACAACAAATGTTTAAAATTATGCTTGAATGTGTAGAGACATCATTAAATGTACTAAAAGATAGTTTAAAATTATAACTTTTTATTTAAAAATAGGATGTTTTTTAAATTCATTTTCAAAAATTTGATTACTTTTGGATAGAAATTTTTTATCTAATTTTTTAAATTGTAATTTCTGATATTTAAAAATTTTACTATCATAATCCCCAGAGATGCTGTTTCTATTTTCTTCACAAGAGACAGCCGAGGAAACACAACTCCCAGCAAAAAAATCTAGCACAGTAGAACCTTCATAAGATAGGGATTTGATAAGTCTTTTTATAATTTCTTTTGGTTTTTGCGTAGGATGACCAACTCTCTCAATTGAGTTTCCATTTAATCTTGTAATTTGCCAAACATTAGTGGGATTTTTTCCTTTATCTATAGATTCTGGCCTTAATCTTTTATCCTTTTTATAAAGTCTTTTTGTCTCTTCATCATATTCAATTCTAACTGCATCTAAGTCAAAATAATATTTTTTAGTTTTTGTTAACCAAACAATTTCTTCATGCCTATTAGCAAAAAATCTTTGAGCACCCATACCATTTGGATAATTCCATATAATAAGATTTGCTAAATTAAATTTAGTAGAATTTCTTATGTGTGATATTAAGCTAAGTAAATCGCCACCATCTTGCTCACCTTGATATTGTAAACCACCAAAAATAACAAAATTACCATCTAATGATAAAACTCTATAAGCTTCTTTAATCCATTCTGATGCCCAATCTGTATAATTTTTATGTCTATCCCATTTAGCCATTAAAATATTATATGGAGGGTCACATATTATTAATTGTATAGAATTATCTGGAATCTTTTTTAATAAATGTAAACAATCAATTTTTAAAAATGCATGGGTATTTTTATCTATTTTATTTTTCTTAACCTTAAGAGATGAGTGTAAATTACCTTTTTTCTTAAGAACATTTAAAGCTATATGACCTTTGTTAAAATGAGATCTGTTTGGCATAGAATTTTATACATTAATATAGGTTAATTTTAAATCATTCTTATAAGAATTTTCTCAGCAAGTAATTCTTCTGCACGGATTTACACAACAAAAAACTGTACACTTTCTAAACACTTGAAAAAAATTCTGAAAATCCAAAAACTAAACACTTTTTTTAAATTTCTAAAACTTAAGGTGTACAGTGAGTGTACAGTTTTATATTTGAAATTTTACACATTTATTCAATTCTAAACCCTCCATACGAACGTTAAATGAAGGTTTTTTTGTTTTAAACTGGAATTTTCTGTGTTGTGTAGTATTCTTTTAAGGAATGGGTCGTTGGTTCGAGTCCAACACGGCTCACCATTTATGGTGATTTAACTTTTTTGTATTGGCGGATACTTTAAGATAATCTCGTTCATCCATTCATTTATCTGATTTATTCTATTGGTTGAGGATGGGTGTGTACTCATAAATTCTGGAGGTTCTTGACCTTTGTTAGCTTCTCTCATTCTCTCCCAAATTTTTGTAGTTTCTCTTATATCAAAACCTGATAAAGAAGAGAAAATTAATCCTAAATAATCCGCCTCAGTTTCTTGTTTACGATTAAATGGATTCATTAAGCCCAATTGTGCCAACAATCCAACAGTATCCATTCCTGTAGTTCTGTTTACTTGACTTATTTTACCACCAGTTAATATATCTGTTATTTGAATTGTTGTTTTCATAAGAACTCCTCTGCTAGCTCTTTCCACAGAATGTTTAGCAACAGCATGAGCAACTTCATGCCCCATTACAGCGGCAAGACCATTTTTATTTTTAGTAATATCCAGTAATCCTGTGTAAACTGCTATTTTACCACCTGGCATACACCATGCATTTTTAATTTTCTTGTTATCAATTAGAATATACTCCCATTGAAAATTAGTAGTTGGGTCTTTAAGATTCTGTTTATAGAAATATTCGCTAATGGAGTCTTCCATTTTGCTTCCTATCATTTTAATTTCTTTAAGTGTACTTCCATCTGTAATTAGTTTTTCTTTCTCCTTAACTTTTTCATAAATTTGAGCAGCCTGTGCATTTAATTTTGACTCGGGAATCAATTTAAGCTGTTTTCGCTCGGTTATAGGCGCCGAACCACAAGAATTTAATAAAAATCCACCACAACCGCATCCAATATACTTTATAAAATTACGTCTGTTCATTTTGAATTAGATTTTAAAATAATATTATTATATTATCAATATCAGCATTAACAAAGAAAATGAAAAAAAAAATT
This sequence comes from uncultured Pelagibacteraceae bacterium, assembly GCA_902584015.1. GTDB lineage: Bacteria > Pseudomonadota > Alphaproteobacteria > Pelagibacterales > Pelagibacteraceae > Pelagibacter. Next base: position 17,939 of record CACHYG010000009.1, on the reverse strand, counting down.
TCAATTCTTAACAAACTACGAAACTACTTTATCGCAGGTATAGTTGCAATTATACCCATAGGTATCACTTTATACTTGACTATGTTTATAATTGATATCTCCTCAAAACTTATACCTAAAGAAATTAATCCTAATAATTATCTACCTTTTTCAATACCTGGTCTAGAAATTATTATATCTATAATTGTAATTACCTTTATAGGAGGTATTTCGGTATCATTTATTGGAAAAAAAATTTTACAATTAATTAATGATCTTTTTAAAAGAATACCATTCTTAAGAACGATATATTCTGCAATAAATCAAATGACAGAAAGTTTTACTACAAAAGATAAAAGTAAAAAAAGTGTTGTTTTAGTTGAATATCCGAGAAAGGGAAGTTGGGCAGTTGGTTTTGCAACCAAAGATAATCAGGGTGAAATTTCCAAAAAAACAAATACAGAGCTAGTTAATGTATTTGTACCAACCACACCAAACCCAACTAGTGGTTTTTTATTAATGTTCCCCAAAAAAGAAATTATATATTTAGATATGACATTTGAGGAAGCTTCTAAATTTATAGTATCAGCTGGAACATCCAATACAAAATAATTTAAATTATATCGTTTAAAATATCTGCACGATCATATAGTTTTAACAAAGATAAATATTTATCTAAATTTTCGTCTCTTTTTTCTATTTTTTTAGCCTCCTTTTCAGCGAGAATAAATAAATCCTCATTTAAAATAGGATCAGCTAATCTAAAGTTTTTAATTCCACTTTGCTTAAAACCTAATAAATCGCCATACCCTCTTAATTTCATATCCTCCTCAGATATTTTAAATCCGTCATTACTTGACTTTAGAATATTAATTCTTTTTTTTGCATTCTCGCTTAAATTTGTTTTAAACATTAAAATACAAAAAGATTCTTTTGAACCACGACCAACTCTACCTCTTAATTGATGAAGCTGTGAAAGACCAAATTTGTTAGCATTTTCAATTATAATTACATTGGCGTTTGGAAAATCAATACCAACTTCAATTACAGTTGTGGAAACTATTATGTCTATTTTTTTATTTAAAAAACTTGATAAAATTTTATCTTTTTCAATTTTATTTAGTCCACCATGTAAAAGTCCAACTTTTTTTTTAAAAATTTTTTCTAATATTTCATATCTTTTTATTGATGATTGATGATCCACTTTTTTTGACTCTTCAATTAACGGACATACCCAAAAAACTTGATTGCCATTGCGAATTTGTTTTTCAACAAAATTAATTATATCTTTAATATTTTTTTCATTCTTGCTGTATGTTTTTACTTGTTTTCTATTTTTGGGTTTAGATTTTATTATAGATGTGTCCATATCTCCATAAATAGTCATAATCATGGTTCTAGGTATTGGTGTTGCTGACATTACTAATACATCACAATTTTTTCCCGCCTTATCTGATAATTTTTTTCTTTGTTTTACCCCAAATTTATGTTGTTCATCTATTACAATTAAGCCAAGTTTATTATATTTAATTTTTTCTTGAAAAAGCGCGTGGGTACCAATTAATAAATCAATTTTTGCACTTGATAAATCCTCTAAGATTTTTTTTCTATCTTTGTAATCGGTTTTTCCTGTTAACAATTTTACTATTATATTTTTTGGTAAAACATTCTTTGCTAGTTTATAGTGTTGCTGAGCTAATATTTCCGTAGGAGACATAAATGCTACTTGAAACTTACTTTGTATGACATTTAATGATGCAATTAATGAAACGATTGTTTTTCCACTACCAACATCTCCTTGTAACAATCTAAACATTTTTTTATCTGATCTTAAATCTTTATTAATTTCGTTGATAGTTTTTATTTGATCATCCGTTAAATTATAGTTAACTTTTTTAAGAATTGATTTTATTGGTTTATTATCAAAAATTTTTTTTACCTTCTTAATTTTTTTTATTTTCCTTCTTATTCTAGAACTTACTAGAAAATTTGAAAAAATTTCATCGAAAATAAGTCTATTCAAAAAATCCCCTTTTTTATTAAAATATTTAGGATCATGCAGTTGCATCATAGAATTTTTCCATGAAATATTATTAAATTTATTTTGGATATCCTTACTTAACCATTCATCAAGATCGGGTAAATTTTTAAGAACATTGCTCATAATTTTTTGATATTTTTTTTCCGTTATCCCTTCAGTTAAACTATATTTAGAATGAATTTTCTTTATCGAATTTATATTTGTAGATACATGTGTAGGATTTACTATCTGATATCTATTATTATAATAATTAACCTTCCCACTTATGGTTATCTCATGATCTATAGGAAGTATTTTTCTTATGTAACCTTCATAACTATTAAAAAAAATACAATCCAACTTACCGGTTTCATCTTCACATATCACTTTATTTGGGAGATTTCTTATTCTTGGAAAGTTATATTTTTTTACCAAGACCTTTAATGTTTGTACTTTTCCAACCTCAAGTTCGTTAACTTTAAAAATTTTGCTTCTATCTACATAATCTCTTGGCAAGTTCCACAAAAGATCGAAAATAGTATTTATGTTCTTTTTTTTTAATAAATTAGCTGTTTTTGTACCAATGCCATTAATACTATTTATATTTGAAAGTAAGTATTCTATACCATTCATTATTTATATATATAGGCATGTCGAGAAATAAAGAAGAGATTAAAAACAAAATAATTTATAGAAGTTCATACAGAGGAACTAAAGAAATGGATATATTAATGACTAATTTCGTTAAAAATATAATCGACAATCTTAGTCATGATCAATTAATACATCTTGATGAATTTGTAAATTATGATGATGAAGTTTTAAAATCGCTTAAGAATAATGAGTCAGATCTGAATATAAATCCAAAGCTAAATTATATTTTAGAAAAGTTTCAAAAGTTTTAATTTATGGCGGAGAGACTGGGATTCGAACCCAGGAAAGAGTTGCCCCTTTGCCGGTTTTCAAGACCGGTGCTTTCAACCGCTCAGCCATCTCTCCTATGAGGTCTTTTACGATTATTAATATATATTTCAAGAACAAAATAGTTTAATTCATTCAATATAGTGGCAAAAAATAATAATTTTAATAAAGGGATTTTTCTTACCGCAGCTGGATCATTTTGGTGGGGATTAATAGGAGTTATTTATTTCAAATATATATCTTTTGCTGGTCACATAGAAGTTGTAGTTCATAGAAGTTTATGGACTACTGTGATGCTAATAATAACATCTGTTCTTCTTTCTAAAATTAATAAAATAAAGACAGTAATTAAAAATAAACAAAAAATTTTCATTCTTTTTTTTTCAGGTATTCTAATTTTTACTAATTGGGCAGTTTGGATTTATGCTGTTTCAACTGATCGTATAATAGATGCAAGTTTTGGATATTTTATTATGCCAATAATTAGTATTTTTTTAGGTTTTTTTTTTTTTAAAGAAACTTTAAGTTCGAAGGGAAAATTATCTGTAATTATTGTAATATTTTCAATTTTATTGTTATTTTTTTTAGACCTAAAATCAATACCCTGGGTAGGATTAATTGTTGCTTTCAGTTGGAGTTTTTACAACTTATTAAGAAAAAAAATATGTATTGAAACAGACATTGGGCTTTTAATAGAAAGCTTGTTTATCTTGCCAGTAATTTTAATTTCATTTTATTTTATTATTCAAAATAATGTAAATGATTTCGATATATCAAATCCAAAATTAATGTTTGTATTTATGTTAGCAGGACCGATGACAGTAATACCCTTATATTTATATGTAAGAGGTGTTGAACTTTGTGGACTTGGTCCAACGGGTATGATCTTTTACATAACCCCAACTTTGCAATTTTTATTAGGATATTTTCTTTATAATGAGCCACTTAATATTGAAAAGTTAATTAGTTTTATTTTTATTTGGATTGCTGTATTTATTTATTTAAAGGATCTTTATGAAAATAAGTAATATTTTTTTATACATCATTCTCTATTTTTCTTTAACTATTAATGTTTCTTATAGTTCAACCTTTGATGAGTGGAAAAAAAAATTTAAAATATTAGCCTTATCAAAAGGTATATCTGAAAGTACGTTTGATAACGTTATGAATAATGCAAAATTTCTTCCAAAAGTCATTGAGTATGACAGATATCAACCAGAATTTTATGAGGATACAAAAACCTATATTTCGAAAAGAACGTCCAAGAAAAAAGTTTCATCAGGTTTAAACTATTACAAAAAAAATAAAGAAATAATTAATAATGTCGATCTAAATTTCGGTATAGAAAAAGAATTATTGTTAGCACTAATGGGTATTGAAACAAATTTTGGAAACTACCTTGGAAAAATGGATATTATTTCATCCTTATCAACCTTAAGTTTTGATAAAAGAAGAAGTGAATTTTTTACCAATGAACTGCTTACTATTTTAGGATTAATTGATAAGGAAATAGTGGATTCTTCAATTTTGTATGGATCTTGGGCCGGTGCTTTTGGTAACTTTCAATTTATGCCTTCTACAATTGAAAAATATGCAATTGATTATAATGATAATAATTTAATTGAACTAAAAAATAATTCAGACTCATTTGCATCTGCTGCAAATTATTTAAGTAAGATGGGATGGAAAAAAAATCAACCTTGCTTCAAAAAAGTTACATTAAAAACTAACGTACCTAAAAAAATATTAAATACTTCTGCGAGAAATATTAAGAACAAAAAAAAGTTAAAATATTACAAAAAATATATTTCTGAAAATTTAAATTTTGATGAAAATATTAAAATAGCTATTATTACACCAGATGCTGATATCGTTGATAATGCCAAAAAAAATGAACCTGCATATATAGTATTTCAAAATTATGAATTAATACTCAAATGGAATAGATCTTTAAGATTTGGACTTGCAGTATGTACTTTAAAAAATAAATTTAAAAATGAACTATAAATTATTAATATTTTTGCTTTTAATATTATCTTCTTGTGCAGATGTAAACTCTGTAAAAAATTATAATGTAATAGATAAATCAAATAAATTTTCTAATTATGGATTTACTCTTATATTTTCTGATAATTTATATGATGAAAAAATTGTTAATAAAAAAATAAATGAAAGAGATCTTATTATTTTCCAAAAAAATCTGAAAAAGGGTGTCTCTGTTAAAATTTCTAATCCTAATAATGGAAAAAGTCTTATTGCTACAGTTGGAAAGAACTCATCATACCCTATAATTAATAACTCTGTAATTTCGAAGCGTATAGCCGATGAATTAGAACTTAACGCTGATGAACCTTATATCAAAATAGAGGAAATTTTACAAAATAGCTCTTTTGTTGCAAAGAAAGCCAAAACATATGAAGTTGAAAAAACAGTTGCAAACAAAGCTCCTGTTGATGAGATAACTATCAATAATTTAAATAAAAAAAATACAACAATTAAAGAAAAAAATATTAGTAGTGAATTTAATTATTCTATTAAAATAGCTGATTTTTTTTTTATGAATAGCGCTAAATTATTAAAGGATAGAATTTTAAATGAATCACCTGTTAAAAATATTAATATACTTGAAATTTCAAAAAATAAATTTAGAGTAATTTTAGGCCCTTATTTAGATTTAAAGTCGTTACAAAAAGATTATAATAATATTTATAATTTAAATTTTGAAAACCTTGAAATTATTAAAAATGACTAAAAAAACAATTATTTTCCTATTCACTTTTTTTCTTTTTAATCAAAGTACATATTCAATTGAAATAAAAGCTCCTTCTGTAATTCTACAAGATTACTTATCTAAAGAGATTCTTTACGAAAAAGATGCAGACAGAGAAATTTACCCTGCTTCAATGACTAAAATAATGACAAGTATTATAGCATTTGAGTTGTTAAAGAATGGTGATTTAAATTTAGATGATAAATTTTTAGTTTCTGAAAAAGCATGGAAATTATCTACAGCAGGATATTCATCAATGTTTATAATGGTAGGAGATGAAGTTTCTGTAGAAGATCTACTTAGAGGTATTATTGTAGCTTCAGGCAATGATGCCTGTATTGCTTTAGCAGAAGGTATTGCTGGTTCTGAGGAGGAATTCGCTATATTGATGACATCTAAAGCTAAAGAAATGGGAATGAATAATACAAATTTTTCAAATTCATCTGGCATTAATGATCCCGACAATTATTCTACTCTTAAAGATATTCTTATCATGTCTAACTATTTGATTGAAAATTTTCCTAATTATTACACATATTTCAGCGAAACAGAATTCACGTGGGATAGAACAGGAGGTGATCCAATAACTCAGGGTAACAGAAATCCACTTTTGTATAAAAATATTGGAGCAGATGGTATTAAAACAGGATATCTAGCTGTTGAAAAATATTCTTTAGCCTCTTCTGTTGAAAGGGGTGGTAGAAGATTAATTGCTGTAGCAAGTGGTTTTAAAACTAAAAAAGATAGATCAAAGGAGTCCATGAAACTTCATATGTGGGGTTTCACAAATTTTGATACACTGCAAATATCTAAACAAGGTGAAGATTTAACTGAGTTTGATGTTTGGTTAGGAAAAAAAAATACAGTAAAAGGTTATGTTAGTAATGATATTTATCAAACATTTAAAAAAGCAAGAAAGAAAGATATTAAAGCTATTGCTTCATATAACGGTCCTATACCAGCACCAATAAAAAAGGATCAAGAAATTGGATTACTAAAAATTTTTTTTAAAAATGAATTGATTGACGAACATAAAATTTTTGCAAGTGAAGATATTAAGAAAGTAAATTTATTTTCTAGATTAATTAAATCAATAAATTATCTTATATGGGGCGATGTATAATAAACCCATTATAGTCTTTGAAGGAATTGAGGGTTCCGGGAAGTCACATCACATCAAACAAATAGTAAATTATTTAAAAGAAAAAAAAGCAAAATTTGTAAATATTAGAGAACCTGGTGGTAGCAACAATTCAGAAAAAATTAGGCGATTAATCCTTAACAACAAATCTGACTTAGATAAATTTTCAGACTTACTCCTTTACTTTGCAGCAAGAAATGAAAATATTGAAAAAATTATCAAAAAAAATTATAGAAAAAAAATTATTTTAATCGATAGATTTACAGATTCAACTTTAGCCTATCAATATTATGGTATGGGTCTAAACAAGAAAATTATAGATTTAATTAATAATTATTTTTTAAAAAAAATACATGTGACTTTTACTTTTTTAAATATAGTAAATATGAAAAACCTTAAAAAAAGACTTAATAAAAGAAAAAATTTAAATAAATATGATAAATTTGATATTAATTTTTATAATAGGGTACAAAATGGTTTCGTAAAAGTTTCCAAAAATAATAAAAAATATTTAATTATAAATTCAAATAATGCCATTAAAGAAAATGAAAAGATCATATTAAACAAAATTAAATTTTTAACTAAAATTAAATAATGGAACCAAGTACACAAACTAAATTATATGAATATAATGATTTATTTAATTTACTTATTAAACTACAAAATGATTCAAGACTTCCAAATAAATTCATCATATCAGGGAAAAAAGGGATAGGTAAGTCAACTTTTGCTTATCATTTTGTAAATTATCTTTTTTCTAAAGATGAAGAGCATAAATACGATTTAAGTAATTTCGAAATTAATAAAGATAATAGATCTTACAATTTAATAAAAAAAAAAACTCACCCTAATTTCTTTTTAATCGATATAAGTGAAAATAAAAAAATAATTGATATATCTCAGATAAGAAATATGTTGGAATTTTCCAATAAATCTTCATTCAATAATAAATACAAAATAATTTTAATTGATAATATTGAATATCTAAACATCAGTTCTGCAAATGCATTACTTAAAGTTTTAGAGGAACCTAATGAAAAACTCATATTTATAATTATTCATAATTCAGCAAAAAAAATTCTAAGTACCATTAAATCTAGATGTATAGTTTTTAATAAAAATATTAAGAGTGATGATAATATAAAAATTTTTGAAAAAATAAGTAATAAAAGTTTTAATCATGACATTAATAAAGAATTTGTAAATCGTTATATGTCAGTAGGAGATTTATATACAATTACAAAGTTTTCTGAAGAAAATAATTTAAATTTACATGACATTAATCCAAGAGATATTTTAGATATTATTCTCGATTCAAGTAATAAAAAACATTTAAAAGATTTAAATTTAATTATTAGGTTTATGCAAATTTATTTTTATAACACATTATTGAAAAATTTTTCACATAAATTATTTGATCAACAAAGTTATTTTTATCAAAAATTGAATAATGCTAGCAAATATAATCTAGATTTAGATAATATTTTTTTAGAATTTAAAAATAGAGTTCTTAATGGATAAAAGTTTTTATATTACAACTCCAATATATTATCCATCTGCAAAACCACATATGGGTCATGCTTATTCAAGCATTGTATCTGATTTTTTTGCGAGATTAAAAAAAATACAAGGTTATGATGTTTTTTTCCTAACCGGTACAGATGAGCATGGTCAAAAAATTCAAAGAGCAGCAGAAAGTGAAGGGAAAGATCCTATCAAATTTTGCGACGAAATTAGTAAAACTTTTAAAGATCTTTGCAAAACTTTAAATCTTTCAAACAATGATTTTATTAGAACAACTGAAGATAGACATAAGAAATCAGTAGAAAATCTTTGGAATATATTAGAAAATAAAAAAGAAATTTATTTATCTAAATATTCTGGTTGGTATTCAGTATCAGATGAAGCCTTTTATTCTGATGATGAGATAGAGGAAGTTAATGGTTTAAAAATATGCAAAGTCTCTGGATCAAAAGTTGAATGGGTTGAAGAAGAGTCTTATTTTTTTAAACTATCCAAATGGCAAAGTTCATTACTAAAATTTTATGAAGATAATCCTGAATTTATCCTGCCAGAGACAAGAAAAAATGAGGTAATAAGTTTTGTAAAAAGTGGTCTTAAAGATTTATCTATAAGTAGAAAATCTTTTTCGTGGGGGATCAAAGTTCCAAATAATGATGATCACGTTATTTATGTATGGCTTGATGCATTAACAAATTATTTAAGCGCCCTTAATTATCCTAATGTTAATCATAATTTATATAAAAAATTTTGGCCAGCCTCAATTCACATTATAGGAAAAGATATATTAAGATTTCATGCAATCTACTGGCCTGCTTTTCTTTTAGCTGCTGACATAGAGCCGCCTAAAAGAGTTTATGGTCACGGATGGATACTTTCAGGTGATGAAAAAATGTCAAAGTCAAAAGGTAATATTCTTGATCCAATTGAAATTATCGAAAAATATGGTCTTGATCCATTGAGGTATTATTTACTTAAAGAAGTTTCATTTGGAAATGATGGTAATATATCAAATGAAAAATTAGAAAATTGTATTAATAGTGATTTAGCAAATAATTACGGAAATTTATGTCAAAGAGTAATTTCTTTTTGTGAAAAAAACATTGGTTTAAAAGTCCCAGCCATAGATAAATTTAATAAGGATGATATAGAAATTTTAAATAACTTTAAAAAAAATTTTGATAATTTAAAAAATCAAATAGATAAACAAAATATAAATTTTTATTTAAATTTTATAGTTGATCAGTTATTTAAAGCTAACAAATATTTTAACGATCAAGAGCCATGGAAAAAAAAGGCTGATAAAAAAAGATTAAACACGATTGTATATGTTGCACTTGAAATTATAAGAAAAATTTCAATTCTACTTTATCCAATAATTCCAGACTCTTCATTAAAGGCTCTTCATATTTTTGATATATCTGAAAAAGATATAGACTTTGATACAATTTTAGATAATAATTTTCTTAGTAAAGGAGATAAAATTAATAAAATAGAAATTTTATTTAATAAAATTACATAATGATAGACTCACATTGTCATTTAGATTATGAGCCTATTTCTTCAAATCTAGACGATATAATTAAAAGATCGAAAAATGAAGGAATAGAAAAGCTACTCACTATATGTACTACAAAAGAAAGTTATAAGAATATATTGAAGATTATCGATTTAGATGAAATTATTTTCGGTACTTTTGGGATCCACCCGCATGAAGCTGATAAAAATGAAATAAATAAATCTGATATAATTTCATCAGTAAAACAAAATAAAAAAATTATTGGTATTGGTGAAACTGGTTTAGATTTTTTCTATAATAATAGCAAAAAAGAGGCTCAAATTAAAAGCTTTGAAACGCATATAGAAGCTGCTATCGAATTAAAATTACCCTTAATTGTACATTCAAGAAGTGCAGAAAAAGAAACCTATGAGATTTTAAAAAAAAATTATCATCAAAATCTTAAAATTTTGATGCACTGTTTCACAGGGAGCACTTCATTTGCAAAAAAATTACTAGAACTTAATGCATTTTTCTCCGCAAGTGGAATTATTACATTTAAAAATTCTAATAAACTTCAAGATACGTTTAAAACTATTCCAATTGATAAATTGATGATAGAAACTGATAGTCCTTTTTTAGCACCTGAACCTATGAGGGGTAAAAAAAATGAGCCTTCATTTATTAAATATACAGCTGATAAATTAGCATTTATAAAAAATGTACCAAGTAAAACCTTGATTGATTTTACGACCAAAAACTTTAACAATTTATTTTTTAAGTCTTAAAATGAAATTTACAATCCTAGGGTGTGGTAGTTCGATGGGTGTACCAAGAGCAGATGGTTTTTTTGGTAAATGTAATCCTAAAAATAAAAAAAATTATAGAACGAGATGTTCTGCATTTCTACAAAGTAAAAATACTAACATATTAATTGATACTTCCCCTGATCTTCGTATGCAATTATTAAATAACAAAATAACTAGAATCGACAAAGTTTTGTATTCACATATGCATGCAGATCAAACACACGGCATAAATGATCTTAGAGTTTTTTTTATAAAAAATAAAAAAACTCTGGATATTTATGCAGATTTAAATACAAGGAAATATCTTTATAAAAATTTTTCCTATTGTTTTGATACTAATTCACATGAATATCCTGCAACACTAAAAATGCATCCTATTAAAAAAAATATATATTTTAAAAAAAAAAATGAGATAATTAGTATCAAATGTATAAGCGTCGAACATGGTAATGTTAAAAGCGTATGTTATATATTTAATGATAAGTTAGCTTACATTAGCGATGTAAGTAAAATACAAAAAAAAGATTATAAGCATTTTAAAAATTTAAAATTTTTAATAATTGACTGCTTATGGTATAGAAATCATCCTTCACATTTAAATCTAAACAAATCTTTAGAATTAATAGAACTTTTTTCTCCTAAAAAAGCAGTTTTGACAAATTTACACTCAGATCTAGACTACGATGAATTAAAGAGCAAACTTAAAAAAAATGTAATACCAGCTAATGATGGATTAAGTTTAGTTTTCTAGCAAAGTTTCAATTTTTGATATTACTTTTTTGGACATAGGATTTGTAAATGAAGAGTATGTCTCTGCTACCTTGCCATCCTTATCTATGAGAATTTTATGAAAATTCCATTTTGGAATTGCTGATTTGCCATGATTTTTTTTTGCCCATTTATAAATTTCATGTGCATCGTCTCCTTTAACACTAGTGATAGATGTCAGGGGAAAGTTAATATTAAAGTTTACTTCACAAAATTTTTTAACTTCTGTGTCGTCATTTTTTTCTTGATTAAAGGAGTTTGAGGGTACACCAAGGACCAATAATCCCTTATCCTTATATTTATCCCAAAGTTTTTGCATGTCTTCATATTGATTTGTGAAACCACAGTAACTAGCTGTATTAACAATTAGTACAACATTATTTTTATAATCTTTAAAATTTAAGATATCTCCATTATTACTTTTAATATTAAAGTCAAAAAATAATTTTTCATATTTTGCATTTGCTGTAGTATTTAAATTAAACATTATAATTAGTAATATAATAAATATTTTTTTTTTCATATTTTTAAATTATCTATTTGGCGTAAGTAATATTAAAAAATATCCTGCTAGAGTGGATAATAATGACCCAGTGAGAACACCAATTTTTACACCATCCATGTATTGCATATTTTCAGCAAATGCGAGATTTCCTACAAATAAGCTCATTGTAAAACCAATACCCGTTAGTATTCCAACCCCATAAAAATTATACCAACTTGTATTACTTGGCATTTGAGCAACTTTTAATTTAATTGATATGTATGAAAAAACAAAAACACCTAACTGCTTACCTACAAACAATCCAAGCACTATTCCTAGTGGAACTTTATCAAGTAGAGACCCAAAAGATAATCCCTCTAATGAAACACCAGCATTTGCAAATGCAAACAAAGGCATTATCCCAAATGCAACATATGGACTTATCGCATGTTCGACTTTAATTAATAACGAAAAATCTTTTTCCTTCTCTCTATGAGGAATAGTCATTGCAAGAAGTACACCAGCAATTGTTGCATGTATTCCGGAATTGTGAGTAAAATCCCACAAGAAAAATCCTATAATTAAATATGGTAGAAATTTCTTAATGTTAAATTTGTTTATAATTAACAAAATAATAAATGCTAAAAACATTAGAGAAAGATATTTTAAATTAAGATCACCAGAATAAAATATCGCTATAATTAAAATAGCACCCAAATCATCAATTATTGCTAAAGCTGTTAAAAAAACTTTAAGTGATAGTGGTACTCTTTTTCCAAGTAATGATAAAACACCGAGGGAAAATGCAATATCTGTTGCAGATGGGATTGCCCAACCATTAAGCGTTTCTGTATCACCTAAATTAATTAAAACATATACAAGTGCAGGGACTACCATTCCGCCAACTGCTGCTATTATTGGGAGTAATGCTTGTTTAATATTAGATAGTTCACCTTGTAAAAATTCTCTTTTAATTTCTAATGTTACAAAAAAGAAAAAAATGGCCATAAGTGCATCATTAATCCAATGAAGCACACTAAGTTTTAATCCAATTTCATTAAAACCAATAAATATGTATTTTTCAAGATATCCAAAATAATAAGATGAATATGCTGAATTGCTAATAATTAATGCTAATATAGCACTTATAAGCAATATAAGACCACTAGCAGCTTCTAACTTGAAAAACCATTTAAAAGGTTTTGAAATATAATTTATCATTTTATCTAATTAAATCTTTAAAGAATAAATATATATCCTTTAGACTTTCATAAAAATTTATCATTAAGAAATCAAAGCCAGGAAGTATATTATTAATTTGAAATCTAAAGGTATCTAATACTATTATAAAAGCTATCAAGCTTATAATAAATAAAAAGAAAAGATTTAATAAATTATAATTTGAAGCATTTTTATAAATCGCAACATTATCTTCAGATTTTATATTTTCTGCATCTTTAATTATTTTATCGACTTCATTAGGAATATTTTCTAGTGGGTTAATTTTCTTAATTTTAACTTCCTTTTTTTTTTCCATGTCATCTTTATTAAAAATTTCTAATTTGTAATGCCATTTACGCCCACATGAACCACACTTTAACAATCTTCCTTCTGAAGGAATTAATGAAGCATCAACATTAAATTTTTTTTTGTCACAAGGGCATGTAATTATCATTTTATCTTTTATACCAGATTCTTATCAAATTTCTTTTATTTTTGATCTATTTATACTTTGAAATTAACCTTATCTACTGTATTAGTATCACAATCGGGGCGTAGCGCAGCCTGGTAGCGCATCTGGTTTGGGACCAGAGGGTCGCAGGTTCAAATCCTGCCGCCCCGACCATTTTTATGAAAAAAGCTTTGATCTACAAACCAACAAAAACATCCATGCAATCAGGAAGGGCAAAAACAAAAAAATGGATATTGAAATTTAAAGACAAAAAACCTGGTATAAATCCTTTAATGGGATGGGAAAGTTCTACTAATACAGATAGTGAAATAAACTTAGAATTTTCAACAATAGAAAATGCAATTAAATATGCAAAAAAAAATAAGATTAATTACGAAGTAGTTGAGCCAAAAATAAGAAAAATAATTAAAAAATCTTACACTGATAATTTTACAAAATAATGTTTAAATTTTTTACTGATAAACGATGGCATATGTGGAGTATTGGTGGAACTGTACTTATCCTTGTAGCAACATGGTATCAAGTTCAACTTGATGTAAGAATTAATGAATGGTTTGGTGAGTTTTACGATACTTTGCAAAAAGCACTTACTGAACCTGGCGCTGTTTCTGAAAAAGATTTTATTGCGTATCTTTTTACATTCGCAAAGATTGCAGCTATATATATATTAGTTGTTATCTTTAGTGATTATTTTACTAGTCATTGGACATTCAGGTGGAGAACTGCAATGGCTGATTTTTATCATGATAAATGGGACTTTGCATCGTCAATCGAGGGAGCTTCACAAAGAGTTCAGGAAGACACACTTAAATTTGCAAGAATAATGGAAGGTCTTGGTGCAGAGCTTTTGAGAAGTGTAATGACGCTAATTGCATTTACACCCATACTTTGGGAACTTTCAAAGAGTATTACTGTGCTTCCTTGGATTGGTGAGGTGAATCATGCATTAGTTTGGGTTGCTATTATTTCAGCACTAGGAGGCACATTTATACTCGCAGCAGTAGGTATAAAACTTCCTGGTATCGAATATGATATTCAGAAAGAAGAAGCTGCATATAGAAAAGAACTAGTTTTAGGTGAAGATTTTAAAGAAAGTGCTAGACTTAATAAAATAGATAACCTTTATGGAGGTGTAAGAAAAATACATTATAAAATGTATTTTCATTATTTATATTTTAATGCAGTAAAATGGAGTTATCTTCAAGGTATGGTAATAGTTCCTTACTTAGCATTAGCTCCGACAATTGTAACTGGTGCAATTACACTTGGATTTGTTCAGCAAATCATAAGAGCATTTGGAAGAGTAGAGACATCACTTCAGTACTTAGTTAGAAGTTGGCCAATTATTGTTGAATTAATATCTGTTTGGAAAAGGTTAAATGAATTTGAAAATAAACTTAAAGTCAATTTAGAAAAAACATCGAAAGAAAAAATTTAGTGGCTTTAGATAAAAAACTTGTTGCCGATATGGTTAAAATTACTTCAAGTGCAGCTATATCATGTCTAAAATTTTTGGGTAAAAATGATAAACAGATAATTGATAAAGCGGCAACCGATTCTATGAGAAACGAAATTAATAAACTTAAAATTAATGGTGTTGTTGTAATAGGTGAGGGTGAATTGGATCAAGCACCGATGCTTTATATAGGAGAAAAATTAGGAGCTGGTGGTGATTTGGAATTGGATATTGCAGTTGATCCACTTGAAGGTACAAATTTTGCTGCTAAAAATTTACCTGGTGCTTTATCTGTAATATCAATTGCCGAAAAAGGTAATTTATTTAATGCACCAGAAACATATATGGATAAACTTGCCGTATCAAGCAAAGTTCCTTTTGAAGCAACAGATTTGGATTTTTCTCTTGAAAAAAATATACAAAATATTGCAGATTCAATGAATAAAGATATTAAAGATGTAAGTGTATGTTTGCTAAATAGACCAAGGCACAAAGAAATTATTACTAAACTTAAAGATATGAAAACTAAAATTAAGTTAATAACGGATGGTGATGTGTCAGGGGCCTTATTAGTGACAGATGAAAAACATAACGTCGATATATTTTTAGGGATCGGCGGTGGTCCAGAAGGAGTACTCGCTGCGTCTGCAATCGATGCGCTAGGATGTAAATTTCAAGGTAGATTTCTTTTTAAAAATGAAAAAGATATTTCTAGGGCTAAAAAGATGGGAATAAATGACTTAAACAAAAAGTATGATTTGAAAGAAATTATAAAGGGCGACAGTATTTTCTGTGCAACCGGTATCACGAATGGTGATTTAGTAAATGGAGTTAATATCAAAGACAACAAATATATAACAGAAACTTTAGTTACACATAAAAGCTCAAATATGAGCAAAACTGTTGTAAGTGAAGACACTATAAAAACTTGATAAATTTTATTTTTTGCAATAAAAGATGCAAATTTGGTCCCTTCGTCTATCGGTTAGGACACATGGTTTTCATCCATGAAAGAGGGGTTCGATTCCCCTAGGGACCGCCATAATGTTTTATTATGTATATTTAATCATTTGCAAAGACAAAAATAAGACAATTTCTTATGTAGGATATACAAATAATATTAGTAAAAGAATTAAATTACACAATAATGGAAAGGGAGCCAAATTCACCAAAGGTAGAAAATGGAAGTTAATTTATTCTAAAAAGTTTTTATCAAAAAAAATAGCAATGAGAGAAGAATATAAACTTAAAAAAAATTATAAACTTAGAAAAGAAATTAAATCTAATGCTAAAATTTAAAAATATTAAAGGCAATTTAATCCATCCTACTGCTGTTATTAATTGGAAATCGTTAACCATTGGAAGAGGTAATACTATTGGACCATATGTTATAATTGGTAATCATGCGCAATGGAAAAATAAAAAAAATAGTGGAAAAATAATAATTGGTAATGGTAATGTTTTTAATGAATATACAAATATTCACTTACCTACATCTATTAAAAGAATAACACATATAGGAAATAACAATTATATAATGAACTCGACAACAATTGATCATGATTGCTTTTTAGAGGATGAAGTTGTTTTAAGTAGTAATGTTATTCTAGGCGGCAACATCCATATAATGAAAAACGCTAATCTAGGTATAAAGACGATTGTACATCAAAATCAAGTTATAGGATCATTTTCAATGATAGGTATGGGATCAATAATAACAAAAAATAAAAGGATTTTACCAGGTTATATGTATTACGGCAAACCTGTAAAAAAAATTAGAAAAAATATTTTAAGTTTAAAAAAAAATAAAATTAATGATAAATATTTAAAAAGTGAACATGCAAGATTTAAAAAAATTTTAAAAAATATATGAAAGATATTGCAATATTATTACCATATAAAGAAAACTTTACAGAAAAGAGTGCTGGGGCAGCGTCAATTTGGGTAAAAGATTATTTAAATAAAAGTAAATTAAAAAAAAGATCATTAGTTTTTGGTAATCTTGAAGATAATTCTAAACCATTATTAAAAAATTTTAAAAATCTGAAAATTGGAAATTCTTTTGTTAAAAAAAATATATCTTATACAAATAAATTATATAAAGAATATCTTAAATATAATTTTAAAATTATTGAAATTCACAATAGACCAGAATCATTGCTTTATTTAATTAAAAAAAAAGTAAAAGCAAAACTTATTTTTGTTTTTCATAATAATCCCCAAGATTTAAGATCATCATCATCAACTAAAGAAAGAATATTTATTGCTGAAAATACAGATCAAATTTATTTTGTTAGTAAATGGGTAAAAAATAAATTTTTTGAGGATTTACCTTATAAACACCGAAACAATGCAGACATTCTTTATCCAGCTATTAATCCAATAAAAATTTTTCCAAAAAAAAATAAATTGATAATTTTCACTGGAAAACTAAATTCATCAAAAGGCTTTGATATATATTGTAAAGCTGTAATTAAAATATTAGACAAATTCAAAGATTGGAGAGCATTAGCTATAGGTAATGAACCTAGAGAAAAATTTAATTTTAAACATGATCGTTTTGAAGTTCTTGATTGGGTTACTCATGATAAAATATTAAATTATTATAAAAAGTCATCTATTTCAGTTGTTCCATCTAGATGGCAGGAACCATTCGGTAGAACCGCAATGGAGTCCGCTGCTTTTGGTTGTGCAACGATTACTTCTACGAGAGGTGGTTTGCCTGAAACATTTGAAAATTCCTTATTTATTAAAAAAATAAATGAACAAGAATTATATAAAATAATTCAAAAACTTATTAAAAATAATAATTATAGAAAATATATACAAAATCTAAATTTTAAAAATATTAAGCATAAGCTTGATGATCATGTGAATAA
>CACHYG010000008.1 GCA_902584015.1 uncultured Pelagibacteraceae bacterium | reverse complement strand
CTCCATCTAGCCAAAATTCAATTTCTTTTGGCAAAAGAGACCACCCTGACCAATAGTCAGGTCTTGGAACTTTTTTTTCTTCAGGAAACTTTTTCTTAAAACTTTCAATCGATGCATATAATTCTTCTCTGTTTTTTAAAACTGTGCTTTGATTAGAGGCCCAAGCACCAATACGACTTCCATATGCTCTACTATTATAGTAATCATCAGCCTCTTGTTTTGAAACGTTAGTTATAGTTCCAACTATTCTTATTTGTCTTAATAAACTTTTCCAGTGGAAACACATTGAGGCGTTTGGGTTATTTTTTAAATCACCACTTTTCTTACTATTAAGATTTGTGTAAAAAACAAAACCTTTATCACTAAAACCTTTAAGAAGAACCATTCTTACATTCGGAACTCCGCTTTTGTCTGCTGTGCCAAGCGCTAAGGCATTTGGGTCATTTATTTCCGACTTTTTTGCTTCATTAAACCATTCCTCAAATAACTTAAATGGATCATCTAATTCACCAAAACATTTATCAAGACCTAAAGAGTTTTTTTGATTCATAATTTAAACAAAATAATCTATATATTATATTTTATGTCATTTAACACATTTGGAAAGATATTTCGATTCACCACATGGGGAGAGTCTCATGGTCCAGCCATAGGCTGTGTCGTGGATGGCTGTCCTCCTAACGTAAGTATAAATGAGGCTGATATCCAAAAAGAATTAAATAAAAGAAAACCTGGACAGTCTAAGTTCACAACCCAAAGAAAAGAAGACGATAAAGTAAATATTTTGTCTGGAGTTTTTGAAGGTAAAACAACAGGCACTCCAATATCGATGATCATTTATAATAAGGATATGAGATCTAGGGATTATGAAACAATAAAAAATAAATTTCGTCCTGGTCATGCTGATTACACATATTTAAAAAAATATGGAATAAGAGATTATAGAGGTGGTGGTAGACAGTCAGCTAGAGAAACAGCTTCTAGAGTAGCAGCTGGGGCTATCGCAAAAAAAGTTTTAGAAAAAAAAATTGGAAAAAAATATAATGTTAAAGGTGCAGTCACTCAATTAGGAATTCTTGGTTGTGATATCAAAAAATGGGATGATAGATTTATATCAAAAAATCCTTTTTTCTGCCCAGATAAATCAATTTTAAAACTTTGGGAAAAATACTTATTAAGTATAAGGAAAGCCGGGTCCTCTTGTGGAGCAATAATTGAAGTTAGAGCAAGAGGTGTTCCAGTGGGCTTGGGAGCTCCTATATACTCAAAATTAGATATGGATCTTGCATCAGCAATGATGAGTATAAATGCAGTTAAAGGAGTTAATATTGGATCTGGAATGAATTCAGCGCAATTAACAGGAGAACAAAGTTCAGATGAAATATCTCAGAAAGGGAATAAAACTA
The DNA here is from genome assembly GCA_902584015.1 of uncultured Pelagibacteraceae bacterium. Lineage (GTDB taxonomy): Bacteria > Pseudomonadota > Alphaproteobacteria > Pelagibacterales > Pelagibacteraceae > Pelagibacter. The sequence continues at coordinate 35,139 of CACHYG010000008.1, read as the reverse complement.
AGTTTGACTCTAACAATGCTGGTGGAATACTTGGGGGAATTTCCTCTGGTCAAGAAATTACCGTGTCTTTTGCTGTTAAACCAACTTCATCAATTTTAACAAGTAGAAAAACAATAGATCGATTTGGTAAAAATACCTCTATCTCTGTAAAAGGTAGACATGATCCTTGCGTAGGTATAAGGGCAGTTCCAATTGGAGAAGCTATGATGCATTGTGTATTACTGGATCATTATTTGATGCATAATGCTCAATGTAATAGTTAATTACTTTTTTTTACAATAACTTTGGAATTTATAGTATCTAATATTCTATTTTCTATATTATTAGCGTCTAACCCTGCATATTTATACATTAAGTCAGGTTTATCATGATCTATAAATCTGTCGGGTAAAAACATTGATCTAAACTTTAAATTACTATCAAGCAAATTTTTTTCATTTAAAAATTGTGCAACATGTGAACCAAAACCTCCAATAGATCCTTCTTCAATAGTTATCAACGCTTCATGATCTGTAGCTATTTGCCAAATTAAATTTTCATCTAGCGGTTTAACAAACCTAGCATCAACTAGTGTTAAGTTAATACCTTTTTTTATTAAATTTTCTCTAGCAATTAAACACTCGTTTAATCTTGCACCAAAATTAATTAAAGCTACATTTTTACCTTCTTTAATAATTCTTCCTTTTCCTATTTCAAGCTTCTCATTTAAATTTGGGAGTTCTATACCAATTCCATTTCCTCTTGGGTATCTAAAAGCTGATGGCCTATCATTGATTTCTATTGAAGTATTAATCATTTTTACTAACTCAGATTCATCACTTGCAGCCATCACAACAAAATTGGGAAGTGTCGATAAATAAGTAATATCAAATGATCCAGCATGTGTTGGTCCGTCAGCACCAACAAGTCCAGCTCTATCTATTGCAAATCTAACTGGCAAACTCTGAATTGCTACATCATGAACGACTTGATCATACGCTCTTTGGAGAAATGTAGAATAAATTGCAGCATAGGGTTTAAATCCCTCTGTAGCTAATCCAGCAGCAAATGTAACTGCATGCTGCTCTGCAATACCAACATCAAACATTCTCGATGGAAATTTCTTACCAAAAATATCCATCCCAGTCCCTGATGGCATTGCAGCGGTAATTCCAATTATTTTACTATCTTTTTCTGCGTGTTTAACTAATGTATTTGCAAAGACTTTGGTGTAAGAAGGTGCATTAGATTTTGATTTTTCTTGAACGCCTGTGTTAACATTAAACTTTGTAACCCCGTGGTATTTATCTTCTGATTTTTCAGCGAAACTATATCCTTTACCCTTTTTAGTTTTTATATGGATCATAATAGGACCCTCATAATTTACATCTTTCGCATTTTTTAAAACTGAAACCAGAGCGTCTATATCATGACCATCTATGGGCCCTACGTAATAAAAACCCATTGAACTAAATAAAGTTCCTCCAGTGACAGCTGAACGTAAAAAATCTTCTGCCTTTCCAGCTTTTTTACTAAATCTTTTTGAGAAAGCTGAAATTATAAGTTTAACAGTTTCTCTGAAGCTAAAATAAATTTTACCAGTGAAAATTTTGGCCAAATATGCTCTCATCGCTCCAACAGGTTTTGCAATTGACATATCGTTGTCGTTTAAAATTACAATTAATTTAGTCTTACTTGATCCTGCGTTATTCATTGCCTCATATGCCATACCCGCACTAATTGCTCCATCACCTATTACAGCAATTACGTTGTCGGATTTATTTGATAATTTATTCGCTATGGCAATTCCTAAGGCCGATGATATTGATGTTGAACTATGAGCTGCACCAAATGGATCGTATTCACTTTCAGACCTTTTTGTAAAACCAGACAAACCATTTCCTTTTCTCAAAGTTCTAATTTTGTCTTTCCGCCCAGTTAGAATTTTATGTGGATAAGATTGGTGTCCTACATCCCAAATTAATTTATCATTAGGAGTATTAAAAATGTAATGAAGAACTACCGTCAATTCTACCACACCCAAACCTGCACCAAGATGTCCACCAGTTTCAGAAACAGCATCTATCATTTCCTCTCTTACCTCTTGAGCAAGAGTTTTTAATTCTTTGTGAGACAATTTTTTAATATCACTAGGAAAATTAATATTATTTAAAAATTTATAATTTTTCTTCATTTAGTCCTAATCAAAATATAGTTTATAGTATCTGATAAATCTTTATTTTTATTTCCAAATTTTCTTATTTTATTTAATATTTCTAATTTTAATCTATCTCCATATTTAACAGTATTTTTATATCCTAGTAAACCAATTAAGGTGGCCTTACCTTTTTTCAAATCTTTTCTTGTTTTTTTACCAGCTTTTTTCGTAGATCCAGAATAGTCTATTAAGTCATCTGCAATTTGAAATAGCAATCCTATTTTTGAACCTATAGAATTAAATAAGTTTATATATTTATTTTTTTTTGACAATATAACAGGTGCCATGCAACAAAAGCTAAATAGTTTTCCTGTCTTATTAATTTGCATATCAACAATTTTTTTAAAAGATTTCCTCTTTTTTTCAAATTTTAAGTCAGAGTACTGACCACCAGCAATTCCAGTATGCCCTGCACTCTTAGATAAGAGACTTATTAAGTTTATTTTTGATTTATAGTCTATTTTTAAAGTTGGTTGGCTCAAAATCTCAAACGCTATAGTTAGTAAGGAGTTACCAGCTAGAATAGCAGTGGACTCTCCAAACTTAGCATGAGTAGATAATTTTCCTCTTCTCAACCTATCATTGTCCATACAAGGAAGATCATCATGAATTAAGGAGTAAGCATGAATACATTCAACTGCTGCACTAATTTGGATTAATTTTTTATACTCGATATTAAAAATTTTTCCAACATCAACTATTAATTTTGATCTTATCTTTTTCCCCCCTGGCAATAACCCATACTTTATTGGATTCAATAAGTCTGTTTGTTTTTGGTTAAATATGAATTTTTTAAGGAATAGATTTGTATCTTTTGCAACCTTATTTAGTTTTTTTTTCATTTTTATTCAGCACATTTTGTATTTTTTCCCTAGTAGATTGAGATAATTCTTTAGAAGCTTTTTGAAATTGCCTTTCAATTAATAAATTTAATTTGATCAATTTTTGATACTCTTCTATTGATCCATCAAGGGTATTTTTATTCTCTAGATTTTTAATAATATTATTTGCTAAATCAGTTAACTCGTTAAGAGATTTATTTTTAATATCATCTGGCAAATTTTTATCTTTCATATAAAAGTTGTTAATATTACATGAAAAAAGATCTTTCAAATATTAAAAAAGCTAAATATTTATTAGACAATAATCATTGTGTAGCAATACCCACTGAAACTGTGTACGGACTTGCTGCCAATGCGTATTCTGATATAGCTACCTCAAAGATTTTTAAATTAAAAAAGAGACCAAAATCTAATCCCTTAATAGTACATTACTCTAGCGTGCAAAATTTGAGAAAAGATTGTGAAATAAATAGTAATTTTCAAAAGTTATATAGTAAGTTTTGCCCAGGTCCTTTAACTTTTGTTTTAAAACTAAAAAAAGAAAGTAAAATATCAAAAAACGTTACAAATGGGAAAAATACTTTAGCAGTAAGGTTCCCAAAGAATTTAGTCACAAGAAATTTACTTTCTTATTTAAAATATCCTTTGGCTGCACCTAGTGCAAATATTTATACACAACTAAGTCCAGTTTCAAAAAAAGATGTCAAAGAAGAATTTGGGAATAAAATAAAATTCATTTTAGATGGTGGTAATTCAAAGGTTGGCTTAGAATCTACTATAATAAATTTAATAAACAAACCTCAGGTTTTAAGGTTAGGTGGTCTAGACATAAAAAAAATAAGCAAAGTTTTAAAAAGAAAGTTAAATTATACAAAGATTAAATCGACAAAAGTCCCAGGCCAGTCTAAATTTCATTATTCACCAGGAATTCCGATTAGGCTAAATGTTAAAAAACATTACTTAGATGAGGCATTTGTATTAATCCAAAAAAGGAAAAAATTTGATAAAAATTATTTTTATTTATCAAAAAACAAAAATTTAAAAGAAGCAGGAAAAAATTTGTATAAAACACTTAGAAATATTAAAAGGTTAAAATTTAAAAAAATTGCAGTTGAAAAAATTCCTAACATCGGAATAGGACAAACTATAAACGATAGGTTAAAAAGAGCATCGAAAAGATAAATCATGCAAAAGTCGGTAATTGTAGAAAATTTATCAAAAAACTATTTTAAAAAAGAGGCTGTTAAAGAAATTAGTTTTACAATTAATGAGAATGAAATTTTAGGATTACTTGGACCAAACGGGTGTGGAAAGACTACCACAATTGCTATGATGTTGGGTTTATTAAAACCTTCAAATGGAAGAGTTGTAATTCATGGTCTGGACATTGAAAAAAATAGAATATCTTTACTTCATAAAATGAATTTTATCTCGCCATACATTGAGTTGCCAAAAAAACTTTCAGTCAAAGAAAATTTAATAGTTTATGGAAAATTATACGGTGTAAAATTTATTTCTGAAAGAATAAAATATTTATCTGAAAAACTAAGGTTAGAAGAATTTATAAATAAAAAAACCGGAGAACTTTCGTCTGGACAAAAAAATAGAGTAAGTCTAGCTAAAGCATTGATTAACGAACCATCCATATTATTTTTAGATGAGCCTACTGCATCTTTAGATCCTGAGACAGGAGACTTTGTAAGATCCTTTATTGAAAAAATTTCGAAAGAAAAAAAAATGTCAATCTTGTTAGCTTCACATAATATGGATGAAGTCAAAAGACTTTGTAAAAATGTTTTGATGATGAATAATGGAGTAATTATAGATAAAGGAACACCTGGCGATCTTATTAAAAAGCACGGTAAGAAAAATCTAGAAGAAGTATTTTTAAAACTTAATAGAAATAATCATGAGCTTAAATAGAATAATTGGATTATTTTTAAGACATTTTTTTTTAATTAAAAGTTCTCTTCCGAGAATACTCGATCTAATATACTGGCCAACTATACAGATTATTTTATGGGGATTTATTTCAAAATTTTTCACAGCATATAGTGATTATTATAACAACACTGTAGGGGTTATTTTGACTTGTGCTATTCTTTACGATTTTTTATTTAGATCAAGTATCAGTTTTAACATGTTATTTTTGGAAGAGATCTGGAGCAGAAACTTTACAAATTTGTTTATTGCTCCAATGCGTATAAGTGAAATCATCACTGCTTTAGTTGGTACTGCATTAATTAGAACTTTAATTGGTTTGGTTCCTGCAATATTAATCACAAGTCCTTTATTTGGAATATCGATTTTGAGTCTGGGAATTCCATTATTTTTTTTATTTTTAAGTTTATACATTTTTGGAATCACTTTAGGTCTTTTCGTTTCTTCTGGACTGTTGAGATATGGACCAGCTTTTGAAAATATTGCATGGTCATCTTTATTTCTACTTGCACCTCTTGGATGCATTTATTACCCAATTGAAATTTTACCTGATTTTTTTCAAAATGTAGCGAGAGGATTACCATTGGTTTATATTTTTGAGGAAGCTAGGTCGATACTTGTAAATCAGGTAGTAAATTATTCCAATATCAAAAATGCGTTTATGTTAAATGCAATCTATTTATTTGTGGGTGTATCTCTATTTTATTACTCTTTCAGTCAAGCAAGGAAAAAAGGGTCTTTAATAAATATAGGTGAATAATTTGGTGCGCCTGCAAGGAGTCGAACCCTGAACCTCCAGAGCCGAAATCTGGCGCTCTATCCAGTTGAGCTACAAGCGCATATAGTATTAATATTATAATCTATGAAAAATATCATTAACTTAATTGTAGAGAAAGCAGAGGATAATCAGAGAGTAGATCAGTTTATTGCTGACAAAGAGCCTACATTAAGTAGAACAAGAATAAAAAATTTAATTATTTATTCTGAATTAAAAATAAATCAAAAAGTAATTAAAGATCCATCGAAAAAAATAGCTATTGGTGATTCAATAACATTAGAAATACCTGAACCTAAAAAATTATCCTTAAAACCTTATAAATATAAATTAGATGTCATTTTTGAGGACGAGGATTTATTGGTAATCAATAAGAATGCAGGAATATCAATTCATCCAGGCCCAGGTAATTATGACAATACAATTGTAAATGCGCTTATAAATTATAATAAAAAACTCTCAAATATTGGTGATGAGCTAAGACCTGGAATTGTGCATAGATTAGATAAAGATACTTCTGGTTTAATATTAATAGCAAAAAATAATATATCACACGAAAATTTATCAAACCAATTTAACAAGCACACTATCAAAAGAATTTACCAGGCTTTAATATGGGGAAAACTGAGGCCTCAAAAAGGTAAAATCGAAACTTACATCAAAAGAAGTTCTAAGAACAGACAGTTAATGGAAATAAGTATGTCAAAAGGAAAAAAAGCAATAACGAATTACAAAACTTTAAATGTTTTTGAAAATAAGAAAATACCGACATTTAGCTTAGTTGAATGTAAACTTGAAACAGGTCGTACTCATCAAATAAGAGTACATATGGCATTCAAAGGAAACAATATTTTGGGAGATAAAAAATACAAAAAAAGGTTTAAAAAAATTAAAAATATTGACTCACAACTTGAAAAAACCCTCATCGAGTTAGATAGACAATTTTTGCATGCAAAAAGTATTGGCTTTGTTCACCCAAGAACTGGTCAAGAATTAGATTTTACATCTAAATTACCAAAAGATTTGGAATTAGTGCTTAAAAAGCTTAAAAATGCTTATAAATAAAATCATTGTAATATCAAAAAATTTTATTAAATAAATACCACTATGAGTACATCATCAATAAAGTTTCCCGTACTATCTAATGAAGGTGGTTTGTCTGCCTATTTGAATCAAATTAAAAAATTTCCAATGTTAGATGCTGAAGAAGAATACATGCTTGCTAAAAATTGGAAGTCTACTGGTAATGTAAAATCTGCAGAAAAATTAGTTACAAGCCATTTAAGATTGGTTGCAAAAATTGCAATGGGTTACAAAGGTTATGGTTTGCCTTTAAATGAGATAATATCAGAGGGAAATGTAGGATTGATGCAAGCTGTAAAAAAATTTGAACCAGAAAAAGGTTTTCGATTAGCAACATATGCAATGTGGTGGATTAAAGCATCAATCCAAGAATATATTTTAAGATCTTGGAGTTTGGTCAAAATTGGTACGACCTCTGCACAAAAAAAATTATTTTTTAATTTGAAAAAACTAAAGAATCAAATTGCACCTAGAGCAGAGGGTGATTTAAAAGATGAACATGTTAAAGATATCGCTAATAGATTAAATGTGGCTGAAGATGAAGTAGTTTCAATGAATAGAAGATTATCAGGTAAAGAACAATCTTTAAACACACCAATTGGCGAGGACGGTGATGAATGGCAAGATTGGGTAGTTGATAATCAAATGGATCAAGAATTAAAATTTGCACAACAAGAAGAGATGGAACAGAGAAAAGATCTTCTAGAAGACTCTATTAAAATACTAAACGAAAGGGAGAAAAAAATTCTTTATGCTAGAAGACTTAATGATAAACCTGAGACTTTAGAAGACCTAAGTAAAAAATTTAAAATTAGCAGAGAAAGAATTAGACAAATTGAAAATAAAGCATTTGAAAAACTTCAGAAGCACATGCTCAATTCTGCTAAGTCAAAAAATCTATTACCAGCAAATTAATTTTTAAAAGGATCCTCAATTAAAATTGTGTCATTTCTTTCGGGGCTTGTAGATATACTAGAAATTTTGGTTTCTATAAAGTTTTCTAATTCTTTAACATAGGTTTTAGCCAAACTTGGTAATTCCTCAAAACTTTTAATCCCTTTAGTTGTTGACTGCCAACCCTGAAATTTTTTATAAAGAGGTTTTACCCTTAATTGATCCTCTACTGCTGCAGGTAAATAGTCAATTTTTTTTCCATTAATTTCGTATCCTATGCACATTTTAATTTCCTCAAGCTCATCTAATACATCAAGTTTGGTTAGAGCTATCCCATTGATTCCCGAAATTTTAATTGTTTGTCTAACTAAAACACCATCAAACCATCCACATCTTCTTTTTCTACTTGTTACTGTTCCAAATTCTTTTCCACGATTACCTAATTCTTCTCCAATTTTATCTTTTAATTCTGTTGGAAAAGGACCTTCTCCTACTCTTGTTGTATATGCTTTTGTAATACCTAACACATAATTTATAGTGCTAGGTCCACATCCAGACCCAGTTGCTGCAGAAGATGCGACTGTATTAGATGAAGTAACGAATGGATAGGTTCCATGATCCACATCTAATAAAACTCCTTGAGCACCTTCGAAAAGTATTTTTTTTCCTTTTTGTTTTAATTCATCTATTTCTTTCCATACAGGTTTAGAAAATTTAAGAATTTCCGGAGCGATTTTTAATAAATCTTTTTTTAATTTTTCTTTTAAGTAAATTTTTTTACCTAATCCCTTTCTTATGGCGTTGTGATGTAAAAGTACTGTTTCTAGTCTTTGCTCTAAATTTTTTTCAGATAGAAGATCCATAACTCTTATAGATCTTCTTCCAATTTTGTCCTCATATGCGGGTCCAATGCCTCTCCTGGTGGTACCTATTTTAGCTTTACCAGCAGCATCTTCTCTTATTTCGTCCATTTCTTTATGAAAGGGAAGTATTAAGTTTGCTGATTCTGAGATAATTAAATTATTTGTATTTATAACCACTCCTTTAGATTTTATCTCCTCAATCTCTTCAAGTAGTGCCCATGGATCTATTACTACTCCATTTCCAATTATTGAAATCTTATCTTTTCTTACTATTCCAGATGGAAGTAAACGTAGTTTATAAGTTACGCCATCTATTACTAATGTATGTCCAGCATTATGGCCTCCCTGAAACCTTACAACTACATCTGCTTCACTTGATAACCAGTCTACAATCTTTCCCTTTCCTTCATCTCCCCATTGTGAACCAATTACTACTACATTGCTCATAAAAATTTTTTATCAATACTTATACTTGTTAAGTGATTAATAGGTCCATTTCCTTTACCAAAATTTGGACCAGTCCTAATTGCATGGTTAACATATTTAATTGCTAGCTCACAAGATCTGTTTAATGTTTTTCCACATGAATAATACGTAGCGATTGCACTTGATAAGGAGCATCCTGTTCCATGTAAATTTCTAGTTTTAAACTTTCTATTTTTAAAAATTTTAATTTTATTTTTGCTTATGAAAACATCACAAATATTTGTTTTTCTTAAATGACCGCCTTTTACAAGAACATTTTTAGCACCAATCTTAATTAATTTTTTACCTGCAAAAATCATGTCCTCAATTGAGTTTATTTTTAATTCAGATAATATTTCGGCCTCAGGTATATTTGGAGTTATTAATTCAACCTTTTTGATCATATCGTTTTTTAAGGTATTAATTGCACTATCATTTATAAGTTTAACCTTACTGGTAGAAACCATAACAGGGTCCAAAATTATATTCTTAGCTCTAATTTTATTCAGAGATTTGCAGACTGCTTTTATTACTTTTGATGAATGAAGCATGCCAATTTTTATAGCATCCGGCTTGATATCTTTGCAAGTGTACTCAATTTGCTTTGAAACTTCGCTTGGATAAACATTTACAATTGACATAACACCTTTAGTATTTTGTGCTGTTAAGGCAGTTATGGCTGTCATAGCATAAGATCCTAGTGAAGTAATTGTTTTAATATCTGCCTGCACTCCAGCACCGCCTGATGAATCTGAGCCAGCAATAATTAAAATTTTAGATTTTATTTTCAATTAATTTATTGACCTCTTAACTAAGTTAATACACCTTGATATTAATTTTTTATTTTTTGTTTCGACCATTATTCTAATTTTAGGTTCAGTTCCAGATTTTCTTACTAAAATTCTCCCATCTTTACCCAACAATTTTGTTGATATTTTAATTGCGTTTTTACAATTTACAGAATTTATAATATTTTTATCTTTCACATAAATATTTTTAAGAACTTGAGGTGTTGGTATAAAATTTTTAAATAATTCACTTGCTTTTTTTCCTTTTCTCATCGAAAAAAGAATTTCAAGAGCTACCAGTAGTCCGTCGCCTGTTGTTGCAAATTTTCCAAGAATTATATGACCAGATTGTTCACCACCTAAATTAAACTTCTTCATTTGCATTTTTTCTTTTACATATCTATCACCAACATTCGCTCGTACAAACTTGATTTTATTTTCTTTAAAAAAAACTTCTAATCCGTAATTAGACATTAATGTTCCAATTACACCCCCTTTTAAAATTTTTTTTTTTTCCCACCTTTTCGCTAGCATTGCAATTATTTGATCACCATTAATAATTTTTGAATTTTCGTCACAAACTATAATCCTATCAGCATCTCCATCTAGAGAAATTCCTAAATTTACTTTTTTTCTTGATACGAGAGATTTAATTTTTTGTGGAAATGTTGAACCACACTTTTGATTAATATTTAAACCGTTTGGGTTTACACCAATATTATAAACTTTTGCACCCAATGATCTAAATAATTTTGGTGCGGATTTATATCCAGCCCCATTTGCACAATCAATAGCAATTTTAGTGCCTTTTAAACTAAAACTTTTTGGAAAATTATTTTTTAAAATACTTAAATACCTATCAGTCGCATTCTCTAATCTTTTTACTCGACCCAAGTTTTCAGGCAAAGATAGATTATTATTTATTTTAGCATCAATTAATTTCTCAATTTTTTTTTCAATTTTATCGGATAATTTTAAACCATCAGGGCCAAATAATTTCAAACCATTATCATAATAAGGATTATGTGATGCGGTTATCATTATGCCTAAGTTAGCTCTCATTTTTTTTGTTAACATAGCTAATCCATTTGTTGGAAGTGGTCCTAGTGTAAATACATGCATTCCTGCAGAAGCTAGTCCAGATACAAGTGCGGGCTCTAAAGTATATCCTGAAAGACGTGTATCTTTTGCAATTACAGCCGTTTGTTTAACTTTTTTTAAATTTTTAAAATATGTCCCTGCTGCCAGCCCAAATTTAAAAAACATATCTCCATTTATTTTTGAATCATTTACTCTTCCTCTTATTCCATCTGTTCCAAAATATTTTTTTGGCATTAATTAAAAATTAAGTTTTTTAAATACTTTTATGGCTTGATTAACTTCATTTACATCATGAACTCTTAATAATTGAACACCCAACATCATAGACCACAAACTTGCTGATATAGTTCCACCTATTCTCTCTTTACTATCATTCATATCTGATAAATCTTTAATAAATCTTTTTCTTGATATACCCAATAGTAATGGAAAACCAAGCGAGTGAAAAACAGAAATATCTTTTAAAATAGTAATATTATGTTTCAAGTTTTTACCAAATCCAATTCCTGGATCCAAAATAATATTATTATGTTTAATACCTTTGTTTCTTATTATTTTTAATTTTTCTTCAAAAAAATCATATATATCCAAAACAACATTGTTATATTTGGGATTTCTTTGCATGTTTACCGGTTCACCTTTTATATGATTTAATACAAACGGTTTATTTGTTTTTTTTAGAAATTCTAGAGTATTTGAATCGTAACTCAATCCAGATATATCGTTTACGAGATTTAATTTATACTTATTTGCTTTATACATAATTTTACTTTTTCTAGTATCTACTGAGATCAAACTTTTTAGGCCTCTACTTTTTTTAAAAAAGTTTTGAATTCTTTTCCACTCTAAATCCACATTTATGTCTGAAGATCCTGGTCTTGTAGACTCCCCTCCTACATCAATTATTTTACAACCTTTTTGTATTAAAAATTTTGAATGTTTGTAAGCAGAGTTAGTATTTTTATATTTACCACCATCTGAAAAACTATCTGGAGTTAAGTTTATAATCCCCATTAATACAGGCGAAGAGGATAATTTTAAATTTTTAAACTTTTTTTTTTGAGTAATTTTTTTTAAATCCTGCTGAACTTTATATTTTATTTTTTTTGGTAAAAGCTTAACGTCAAGTATTCCTAAAGTTTTTGAACCTTTTCTTGAAAGAATTTCTATAGAATCAAATGAAACTAATCTATTACCATTTAGCGGAAGAGATTTCTTTTTTTGGATTTTACTTATTGAATTTTTTCCAAAATAAAAATTACACGGTTTAGTGTAATATTTATCCATTAAGGATTAGTGAACTATTTTTGGTTTTAAACCGATAGAGCCTAAAGCAGAGCTTTGATCTTGTTCTTCATCTTTAATGTCTAATTTGTCTTTTGGAAATTCATTTTTATTGATTATTTTTTCTATTTCTTCGCCAGTCAACGTTTCGTAAGTTAATAATGCTTTTGCAATCTTATGCAAATCGTCAATTTTTTCAGATAATATTTTTTTTGCTTGGTTGTAACCTTCATCAACTAATTTTCTAATCTCTTTATCAATTTTTTGTGCCACGGCTTCAGAAACACTTTGTGTTTGTGTTACGGATCTTCCAAGAAATACCTCCTCTTGATTTTCTCCATACTCTACAGGACCTAATTCCTCGCTCATACCGTATTTAGTTACCATCGCCCTTGCAAGCTGAGTAGCTTGATTAATATCTGAACCACTTCCACCTCCAGCGCCTGTTGAAATATTGTCCTTACCAAAAATTAATTCTTCCGCTACTCTTCCTCCAAAACAAACTGCTAATCTTGCTTTCAAATATTTAATTGAATGACCATGTTTATCTCTTTCAGGCAAATTCATTACCATTCCTAATGCTCTACCTCGGGGTATTATTGTTGCCTTATGAATTGGATCATAACTAGGCATATTAAATGAGACTAGTGCATGACCACCTTCATGATATGCTGTTAATTTTTTTTCATCCTCTGTCATAACCATAGATCTTCTCTCTGCACCCATCATAACTTTATCTTTTGCCTCTTCAAATTCCTGATTTGTTACTATTCTTTTATTTTTTCTAGCAGCTAACAATGCTGATTCATTTACCAAATTAGCTAAATCAGCACCTGAGAAACCTGGTGTTCCTCGAGCAACAGTTCTTAAATTAATATCTGGAGCCATTGTTATTTTCTTAGCATGCACTTTTAGTATTTTTTCTCGTCCAATTATATCGGGGTTTGAAACTACAACTTGCCTATCAAATCTTCCTGGCCTTAAAAGTGCAGGATCCAAAACGTCTGGTCTGTTTGTAGCAGCAATAATTATAACTCCCTCATTAGTATCAAACCCATCCATCTCTACTAATAATTGATTCAAAGTTTGCTCTCTTTCATCATTTCCTCCACCTAGTCCAGCTCCACGGCTTCTACCTACAGCATCTATTTCATCTATAAAAATAATACACGGTGAATGTTTTTTTCCTTGTTCAAACATGTCTCGAACTCTAGATGCACCAACTCCAACAAACATTTCAACAAAATCTGAACCTGAAATTGTAAAAAATGGTACTCCAGCTTCTCCAGCAATCGCTCTTGCTAAAAGAGTTTTTCCAGTTCCTGGGGGACCTACTAATAAACATCCTCTTGGAATCTTTCCTCCCAATCTACTAAATTTTTTTGGATCTCTTAAGAATTCAACAACTTCTTCCACTTCTTCTTTCGCTTCCTCAACTCCAGCAACATCATTAAATGTAACTTTACCCTTAAGTTCATTCATCATTTTTGCTTTTGATCTTCCAAATCCCATCGCTCCACCTTTACCCCCTTGCATCTGTCTCATAAAAAAGATCCAGACCGCAATTAATAAAAGCATCGGGAACCATGATAGAAGCACGCCAAACAGAGATGGCATTTTTTCATCTAACGGAGCTGCAGATATTGAAACGCCTTTTGATGAAAGTCTCTCAATTAAATTTGGGTCATTTGGCGCATATGTAGTGAAATTATTTCCATCTGATAAAACACCCTCAATATTATTTCCCTTAATCTCGACTTGAATAACTCTACCATTATCTACTTCAGTAAGAAATTCTGAAAAATTTATTGTGTTCTTGCTGGACATGTTTGACTGTGGATTTTTAAACATGTTGTAAAGACCTATAGTAAGAAACACAATAATTCCCCACATTGCAAGATTTTTGAAATTCATAACTATAAAATAAGAGTTATTTTAAATTAAACAAGTGTCTATTTTTGCGGTAATTTGACCTCAACAAGTTATTCTTCATATATAATTACAGTTTCTTTAACTTTTTCAACTATACATCCGCCAAGAGTTGCTTTTTTTTGGTCATTTTGGAGTGTCATCTGGGATATTAATCGCATAAGCTTCCTGCCTCTTGGTGCATAGTATCTTCCGCTTAAAATTTGAAAAATTGAGCTAATTGATCTTAACAAAACCTCATTAGGATTATTAAAAAAATTTTCGTTTAAATGGAATGATTTTTTTTTTTTTATGTAAGATGCATTATCAACTATATTTTTTCTGGTGTAAAAATCTAATGCGTCATTTGCCGATTTTAAATTATTTATAGTCAAATTGATTTTCTTAAAATCTAAACCCTCCTCATTAAACACTTTAAGAATTTTCCTTATTCTTACCCTTGTAAAATCCTCATTTTTATTTGATGGATCTTTCATAAAAGTTCCAAAAACTTTTAAAGCAATATTTTCAAGATCTTTTTTTTTCAAATTAATTAATGGTCTTAATATTTCCATGTTTGAAAATACAGAATTCTTTCCAAGAGATGTTAACCCTTTTAAACCACTACCCCTTGTCATTCTTAAAAAAAAATTTTCATGTAAATCATCGATTTGATGGCCCAATAATAATTTATTCACTTTTAATCTTTTACACTCCTTAGATAATAAATGATATCTTTTGTTTCTTGCTATTTTCTGAATATTTGAATTTGGCTTTTTTCCTCTCCACACTAAAATTTTACAGTTTATGTCAATTTTTTTTAATAATTTAGCAACTGTCTTTGACTCTAAAGATGACTCTTTTCGTAAATTATGATCGACTAATGCGTAATGAAATTTTATTCGATTACGAATTGAATAACATTTAGCTAAAAAGGCCAAAGCTAGACTATCTGGTCCTCCAGATACAGCTATAAGAGCTTTATCTGTACCTTTAATATTATTCTCGAATATTTTATAAATTTTTTTAATAAATATTTGATTCAAAAAAAAAGTTGATTTACTAAGACTCCTCTTTTTTACATTCAAACTTTTTTTCCTCATATTTTGCTTTTTGTAAAACGGACTGATTGGCTTTCGGATATTCTTTTTCAACTCCAGAAATCATTAAGCAGCCCTGATCTTTTTCTCCAATTTGAACTAATGATACACCAAGTTTTAATAAATTTATAGGAGCCTTCTGACTCTTTGGATATTTTTGATAACCCTCTAGATATGCCGAGGCAGCGTCTGTGAACAACTGTCTAATTCGAAAAGTTTCTGCATACCAGTATTGTGCATTACCAGCCAAATTATGATCTGGGTTGTTATCAACAAATTCTCTAAATGCTCTTTCAGCCATGTTATAATCACCATTTTTTAAAAAACTAGTAGCAAACTCATATTGCTCGTTTGGTGTTCCTTCTGGTAAAATTTTCTCCTCCGATATAAAATTTTCTGTTACAACAGTATTTGTAGTTTCGATTGACTGTATCTCTTGTTTTTCTTGAGCAGTATCAGTATCTTTATAAGATATTGAACCTAAATCTTGAGGCTGGGAAGATCCAGGTAAAACTTGATCCTCGCTTTTAATTTTTGCTTTGTTGTTTTCATCAATGTTCAAGTTTACAGTTTTATTTTCTAATTGTTGAAATCTTAATTGGTTATCAGCTTGAGATTTTGATATTCTATTTGAAAGTTTATCTAACTTAAAATTTATTTCCTCGAATTTGTTTGTTAATTCTTGAAACTGACTTTCTATTTCTGATAACTTGAGCAGATGTCTAGTTAGAACCTCTTCTGAGTTTTGGTCCATTGAATTTGTAATATTTAGATCATTATCTGAAGAATTTGAGTAAACTGCTTTTTCTAAAGTTTTTAAATCTTTTTGGATCGTTTCTAATAACTCAGATATATTATGATTATCTGCAACAGAGAAAGTATTTAAAAAAAATAAACTAAAAAAGTAAAAAGCTAATAAATGTTTAATTTTTTTCATCTTCAACTTTTGATTAGTATTTATAATGATGGCAAAAAAAAGACCCCAAATAATATTATACTTTGGGGTCTTCTAAAATTTTAATTAATTTGCTTTTACAGTTACAGATCTTCTATTTTTTGACCAAGCTAATGGGTTTGATCCTGAATCAACAGGCCTTTCCTTACCATAGCTTATTACAGAAATTCTGTTAGCTGAAATTCCGTAAGTCATTAAATAATCTTTGGCAGCATTAGCTCTTCTTTCACCTAATGCTAAGTTATACTCTCTTGTTCCTCTTTCATCTGCATGACCTTCTAAAACTACATTAATTTTTGAATTCTTTCTTAACCATTCTGCTTGTTTTCTTAAAGTGTCTCTTGAAGCAGTTGTTAAAACTGACTCGTTTGTAGCAAAGAATACTCTGTCTGGAACTCCTGATGCTAAATATTCAACAGTTTCTGTTCCTGTGTACACATCACCTTGCATTTGATTTTGAACTTTCTTAGTTGCACAAGCTGAAAGTACTAAACATGCTAGCATTACTAAAAATGCATTTTTAAAAAACTTGCTTAAATTCATCACTGCTCCTTAATTGATTATATTAAGTTTTCCACAACTGGATAAATCTTTCAAGTCAAAAAATCAACTATTTTGTATTATTTATATCTAATTGCTTAATAAAGACGACCAAGATGGGTCGGAAGCGTCAGATTCCGTCTTAACCATACGCTCATTATAGCCCGTTAAATCTATAGACCATAGTTTTGCTGAAAAGCCCTTACCTTCAGAATCTGTCTTGGTTTCTCTATAAAAAATCAAAACTCTTCCATTAGGTGACCATGACGGAGCCTCCTGATAATAATTCTCTGTAAGAAGTCTTTCGCCACTTCCGTCGGTTCTCATCACACCGATGTAAAATTTTCCTTTATGTAGTTTTGTAAATGCAATTAAATCTCCTCTTGGAGACCATACAGGTGTTCCATATAAACCTTTTCCAAAAGAAATTCTTTTTACTTTTGACCCATCCTCCTTCATCACATAAATTTGTTGATAACCACTTCTGTCAGAGTTGAAACATATAAATTTACCATCTGGAGAGTAAGAAGGAGAAGTATCGATAGATGGATGATTTGTTATTCTTTCTACAATTCTATTTTCTAAATTCATAGTATATATATCTGAATTACCATCCATTGCAAAACTCATAATAATTTTTTTTCCATCAGGAGAAAATCTAGGCGCAAAAGTCATTCCAGGAAAATCTCCAACTACTTCTTGTATTCCAGTTTCAATATCTAACAAATATACTCTTGGAAGGTTCCGAAAATATGAAAGATAAGTTACCATTTGATTAGTTGGATTAAATCTTGGAGTTAAAACCAATTCATTTCCTAGAGTTAAATATTTTGTATTTGAACCATCTTGATCCATGATCGCTAATTTTTTTATTCTTTTTGTTTTTGGACCCTCTTCTGCTACGTAGATTATTCTGGTATCAAAATATCCCTTTTCGCCGGTTAATCTCTCGTAAACTTTATCTGTAATTATATGTCCGACCCTTCGCCAGTTCGAAGGAACTGTTGTAAATGCCAAAGCCATCATCTCTTTTCCTGCAAGCACATCCCATAATCTAAACTCAACTCTAAGTTTTTCATCTTTTAAAGTTACTTTACCAGTAATCAATGCTTGAGCTTTTATTAAAGACCAATCTTCAAATCTTGGTTTTAAATGTGCAATATTTGGTTTTTGAAGAAATGCATCTCTATTTAATGGATTAAATAACCCAGAATTTCTTAAATTATTTTCAACTACACTTGAAATTTCTTGTCCAACTTTATCTATTTTTAATTCTTTAGTTAATTTCTCATTAGTATCCTTATCAGCAGACAAAGGTGAAACTGCTATTGGAAGAGGATCCAGATTACCTCTGGTAATATCAACTTCTATAAGTGCATTTGATTGAGCTGTTGCTATAATAAACAGAATAATTGATAATTTTATTTTTTTTATCATCCCTCTAACATTTCTCTTGCATCAAAATTTAATTGTAGATTTTTCCATCTTTCATATCCTTTAGTAGGTACTCTCAAAGGCTGACATAATTTTATAGCTCTTAAAGCGCTTTCTGCCAAAACTTTATAAAATCCCTGACCAGGTTTATTCATTCTGGCATGATCCAAAATTTCAGACTTAATTACAGTTCCATCAGGTTTCAATTCTAATTTAATCCTAACTAATAAATTTTCATTATATGGTAATCCTAAAGGAATACTCCAGCAACTAAATATTTGGGCTTTTAAAGCATCTTCTTCGCTCAAAGTGAGACTGAGACTATCAACGTTTTTGTCCTGTGATTGAGTGATTTTGTTATTTTTTTTTGTCGTTTCTGCAGTTTCTTCTTTTGATTTGTCAATTAAAGCAGCAATACTATCTGGATCAAATAATTCATCTTTTTCAAATTCAGAAACTTGTTTAATCTCATCCTCAATTTTCTCTGGATTTTGTTTTTTCTCCTCTAATTTTTCTACTTTTTCTAAATTATCATCTGGTAATGGTATTGCGTCTGGCTTCTCCTTTTTTACTTTCTTTGGAGGGGCTTGTTCAGATGTAACTTTTTCCTCTTTTTTTTTAACATCTTCTATTATTTTTTTTGCTTTTGGGGCAAATGGAATATTTGTTTTTTCAGCTATTTGTATTAATTCGACTGAAATAATAGGGGGTAAATCAATTGGTTTCTTTGCTAAAAAAGGGAGGCTTACAGCTGTAATAAAGATTAAAAAAAAATGCAGTAAAGAGGAAATAAGAATATTTTTAGTCAATTTCTACCTTTCCTTATAAGGCTCAGAAATTAAAGCAACCTTTGTAAATCCTGATCCAGATAACATACCCATTACTTCTAACACTCTACCATAGTTAATTGACTGATCACCTCTTACATAAATTCTTGTGTCGGTTCTATTTTTTGAAACTGCTAAAATTTTTGCGATGATTTTATCAAATTCAACTTTTGACTCCTGAATATAAATTTCACCCTTGGAATTAATAGTTAAAGTTAAAGGTTCCTGCTCCTCTGGCAAAGAATCTGCTGAGCTTTCAGGTAAATCAACTTGAACTCCTACAGTCAACAAAGGTGCGGTTACCATGAATATGATTAAAAGTACCAACATTACATCAACAAAAGGTGTGACGTTGATTTCACTCATTGGTTCTCTTGAAGACCTTTTAAATTTAAAAGCCATTTTAGATAATTGATAAAAATCTTTTTGAAAAATTTTCTAATTTTTGGAGATACTTTTTAGAATCGTTGCTAAATTTATTGTAAGCGACTACAGCAGGTATAGCAGCAAGAAGACCTAACGCTGTTGCAAATAATGCTTCCGCAATACCAGGTGCAACAATTGCTAAACTCGTATTTCTGGAAATAGCAATTGACTGAAAAGAGTTCATAATCCCCCAAACTGTTCCGAACAATCCAATAAACGGAGCTGTGGAACCTACTGTGGCAAGAAAAGTATAACTTTTTTCAATTTTTTCCATTTGTTTTTCAATATTAATTTGAAGCATGTTTGAAATTCTTTCATTAATTTGTGATTTAGATCTTGTTTTTAATGCTGCTTCCATAGATGCTTTAAATATTTGTGCTAATGGATCATCTATATTTTTAGGAATATTATTGTAAAAGTGTTCAGCTGATTTTGATTTCCAAAATTTATCCTGAAATTCTTCGGTAGAAATATTTATTTTTTTAAATAATCTTATTTTTTCTATAATTATTGCCCAAGAATAAATAGAACACGCTATTAACAATAACATTACAGACTTAACAATAATATCAGCTCTTAGAAATAGTTTCAGCAATGAAAAGTCGGTGTTAGTTGCTAAACCAACTGCTTGTGAAGATATATCAGCTTCCATCAAAAATTCTTCACACTTAATTGTGTCATCAATTTGTCTAACGTAAAAAAACGCTTATTTTTTATTAAAAGTTTCCTCAAAATAGCTTGCTATCAAGATCGCGTCTGCTTTGTTTGCATCTTTTTTTTTTGATAAATTTACTGAAAAATAAGGAAAAATCTCAATTGCCTTTGTTCTACTTGCGTCTTTTGATGCATTTATCAAACTGAAGTATTTTTTCCACTTTGCAGGTCTAACAAAATACATAGGAAGATTCATTGCTGAACAGATCCCTTTGAGAATACCAAAAGATTGACCAAAATTAAACATGCTAGTAACTCCTTGGCCTGGCATTGCAGATACATGCTCTATAACAACTTTGACATCATTTGGGTTTTTATCCTTTATGTAACTAGAAATTTCATTAAAAACTTGGGATCCATTAACTTGCTTTTTATTTTTTTTTCCATCTGCCATGCTTGGCATATCAATGACATTAATAATTTTACCATGTTCCATAAAACATAAGGCACCTGAAATTCCTGGGTCAATTCCTATTATAAGCATTAATTATTTACCATGTTTAAATTTGTATAAATATTTTGAACGTCATCATTATTATCTAAATCTTCCAAAAAACTATTAGCTAACTCTAGATTATCTTTACTTACCACAACTTTATTATTTGGTATCCATTCTAATTCAGTTGATATAAAATTTGATATATTTTCCTCTAATTTTTTTTTGACGCTATAAATGCTATTCTTATCACAGTGAATTTCATGAAAATCCTCATAACTGAAACACTCTGTTGCTCCAGCCTCTATTGCTAATTCTAAAACTCTTTCCTCTTCAATATCACTCTTGTCTATTCTGATTACTCCTACTTGGGTAAAATTATGTGATGCTGACCCACTCGATCCAAGATTGCCTCCGTTCTTGTTGAAAATAGTTCTTAACTGTGAAGCCGTTCTATTTTTATTATCTGTGAGAGCTTCAACAATAACTGCAATTTTTTCGGGACCGAACCCTTCGTATTTAATATTTTCTAAACTCGATCCTAAATTTCCTGAGGATTTATCTATTGCTCTCTCTATGTTATCTTTTGGCATATTTGCTGTTCTCGCAGCTTGAATTGCAGATCTTAATCTTGGATTCATGTTGGGATCTTTATCACCTAACTTTGCTGCTACTGTGATTTCTTTTGAAAGTTTGGAAAAAATCTTTGATCGTTGTTTATCTGCTCTACCTTTTTTATGTTTTATACCTGCCCAATGTGAATGTCCTGCCATTTTATTTAGTGAGTATTTTTTAAATCACCTCCAAAGATAAAACTTTCTACGTTTTTAGCTAAACCAGTTTCTTTATCACAATCAACAATGACACCAGACAAACTTGCAATACCTTCTGCTGGAAAATGTTTTATTGAATCTTCTTTGAAAAATCGTTTTAAAGAATTTTCTTTATTCATTCCAATTACAGAATTATAATCTCCACACATTCCTGCATCTGTTTGGTAGGCGGTTCCAAAGTCCAGTATTCTTGCATCGTTTGTTGGTATATGTGTATGAGTTCCGACTAATAAAGTAGCTTTACCATCAAAGAAATGTCCCATTGCTGCTTTTTCACTTGTTATCTCTCCATGAAAATCAACAAATAAAAAATCATAGTCTTTTTTCAATTTTTTTTTTAATAAAAATTCTTTAGCAACATCGAATACATTTTCACATTTTTTCATAAATACATTTCCCATTAAATTCAAAACTCCAATATTAAACCCATTTTTGGACTTATATACTTCAAATCCATTTCCAGGAGAGGGTTTTATTAAATTTAATGGTCTTAACAATCTATTCTCTGTATTGATGTAATCTGCTGTCTCTTTTTGGTCCCAAACATGATTACCAGTAGTTATTACATCAACACCCGAACTAAAAAGGTTTTCTGATATTTTTTTAGTTATACCTACACCTTCATCAGCAGCATTTTCACCGTTTGCAATTACAAATTCAATGTCATTTTTTATAATTTGATCCTTTAATTCTCGCGTTATAGCATTTCTCCCAGGATTACCAACTATATCGCCTAAAAATAATACTCTCATTTATAAAGTTTTTTCTCAGTTAATATATAATCCATTTTTTTATCAAAATTATTTGAAGGAAGTTTTTTTACTTCTTGGCATGTAATAGCCAAACCTATTTTTAAAATATTTTTTTTTTCGTATTTTTTTAAAAATCTATCATAATAACCTCCCCCATATCCCAATCGATTTAATCTTTTATCATAAGCAACCATTGGAATTAATAATATACTTGGTATTACTTTTATTTTTGATTTTGGCTCTGGAATACCGTATTTATTTACATATAGAGGATCATTTAAATTCCAGGTATAAAAATTCATATCATATTTAGAGCTAATAACAGGTAAACTTAATTTATAACCTTTTTGTTTAAACATTTTCATAACTTGAGATGTATCTGCCTCAAAGTTTACAGGATAGTAGCTTCCAACAATTTTATTTTTAAAAATTTTTTTTTTTAATTCTTCGCGTAATAAACTAAATTTTACTTTTAAATTATTTTTATTTTTAATCTCTCTAGCTTTAATTATTCTTTTTCTAATATGTTTTTTCAACACAGATTATTGTACTGAGTTATCTTGATTAACTTTTTCAATAAATTTATCAATTTCTGAAGTGGCTTCGTCCAAAATTTTTTCGTAATTCAATTTTGTTTTATCTATTTCAGATTTGAGATCTTCGTGATTATTTAAAAGACTATTTATCTCTTTTTCCTTGTCATCTTTATAAGCATAGACAAGTTTTTTTATCTCTAAAAATTTATTTTTAAGGTTTTCTAACTCGTTTTTTTTTTCAGTAATTTTTTTTTTCGTTTCAAAATACTCATCCATAATTTTAATTGAAGTAATTAAAAGCAGTTTATTTTCACCTATGTTACCAAGATCATTTTTTAAACCCTCAAATTTTTCATTTAAATGATTGGAAAGTTCTTCCAAATGATCTTCCTGTCCATCATCACAGGATAACAAAAATTCTTTTCCATTAAATTTAATATTTACGTTTGCCATTTATCTATTTCTTCTATTAAAATATCTGTTTCTTGATTTAATTCATCTATTTTTTCGTTAAACATCATTTCCTTATTCTTTTGTTCTAAATCTTGTCTTTTAATTCGATCTTTCAATTTCTGATAGTTTTCCATCAATAATTTGTACTTTGTTTCAAGTTGGTTCTTTTCAATTTCTAATTGATTCTTTTGATCTATTAAATACTCAGTTTGTTTATTTTGGGATGGATTTACTAAATTTAAATCCTTTAACTTTTGAAGTGATGTGTTTAATTTTTTTTCTTTTTCACTGAAAGTTTTCATATATATATAAATATAATATTAAATTGAGTCTTCTTAGTCTAGATAGGATTGTAATTGAGTAAACTACATAAAGATTTATCTAACGCCATTAGATTTTTATCTATTGATGCAGTAGAAAAAGCGAATTCGGGACATCCCGGAATGCCAATGGGGATGGCAGATGTAGCAACTGTGCTTTTTAAAAATTTTCTGAATTTTAATCCAAATAATCCAAATTGGTTAAATAGAGATAGATTTGTTCTTTCTGCAGGTCATGGATCAATGTTACTTTATTCTCTTTTATATCTTACGGGTTATAGAAGTATCAGTCTCAAAGATATAAAAAATTTTAGGCAGTTAAATTCTATTTGTGCCGGACATCCAGAATTTCATCCGGGCAGTGGAATTGAAACTACTACGGGACCCTTGGGTCAAGGAGTTGCGAACGCTGTTGGATTTGCAGTTGCTGAAGAAGTTTTAAGAGAGAGATTTGGACCGAAAATTTTTAATCACAAAACTTATGTGTTGGCAGGAGATGGATGTTTAATGGAAGGAATCAGTCATGAAGCACTCAGTCTTGCCGGTCATCTTGGTCTAAAAAACTTAGTAATGTTATTTGATAATAACTCAATATCTATTGATGGACCGACTAGCTTAGCTGTCTCTGATAACTATAAAAAAAGATTCAATTCATATGGATGGGACTATATTGAAATTGACGGTCATAATGAAAAAAAAATTTTTAAGGCATTAAAAAAGGTCCAAAGAGCAAAAAATCCAACTGTAATATCTTGTATTACAAAAATTGGATTTGGGTCACCTAACAAATCTGGAAGTGAAAAAGCGCACGGAAGTCCACTTGGAGAAAATGAAGTTAAACTGGTTAGGAAAAAATTAAATTGGCTGCACGAACCTTTTATAATCCCAAAAAAAATAATGGAGGAATGGAGACGGATAGGAAGTACTGGCAAGATAAAAGAGGATAAATGGAGAAAAATTTATAATAAGAAAAAAAAGCAAATAGATAAAATTTTCTTGTCTAATTTTTCTGGTATTTTTCAAAAGGAAAAACAAAATGCAATTAAAAGCTCAGAAACTTTAGCAACTAGAAAGTCATCAGAAAAAATATTGACCGCATTAAACGAGAAAAAAAATATGATTATTGGTGGTTCTGCTGATCTTGCAGGATCAAATAATACTAAAACTAAAAACCATAAACCAATTAGCAAAAATAATTTTAAAGGAAATTATATTCATTACGGTGTACGGGAGCATGCTATGTGCGGTATTATGAATGGTCTATCTTTACACAGTAAATTAATTCCTTATGGAGGAACGTTTTTAATATTTAGTGACTACTGTAAACCTGCAATTAGACTCTCAGCTCTTATGAAGCTAAATGTTGTTTATGTAATGACTCATGATTCTATAGGTCTTGGTGAAGATGGGCCAACTCACCAACCGATAGAACAATTAACCGGATTAAGATCAATTCCAAACCTTAATGTTTTTCGACCAGCTGATACAACAGAAACTATTGAGTGCTGGGAGTTAGCATTGAAGAATTTAGACACACCTAGTGTACTTGCCTTAAGTAGACAAAATTTATCTCCAATAAGGAAAGTTTATGAAAGTCAAAATAAATGTTCTCTGGGTGCATACGAGATATATAGATCAAAAGATAAAGTTGATTTAACTATATTTGCTAGTGGTTCGGAAGTAAATTTAGCACTTGATGTTAGTCATAAATTGGCCACAGAAAATACCTATTCCAAAGTAATATCAGTACCTTGCCAAGAAATATTTTTTAAACAAAGCAAAGATTATAAAAATAATATATTGAACGAAACTAATTATAAAATATCTATTGAAGCTGGTAGGTCAGATACTTGGTCAAAATTTGTTGGGGAAAAAGGATTATCTTTTGGAGTTGAAGATTTTGGAAAAAGTGCTCCTTATAAAGAAATTTTTAAAGATTTTAAATTAACAGCTAACGAAATATCAAATAAGACTAAAGATATTATATACAAAAACAAAATTTTATGACGATAAAAATTGGTATCAATGGAATGGGAAGAATAGGAAGAATGGTAATAAGAACAATTTTTGAAAATGAATTTAAAGATATCAAGATTAAACACATAAATAATAGGTCTAGTTCTGAAGTAAGTTCAAATTTACTTAAGTATGACTCTGTACATGGACAATTCAAACAAAAAATTACATTTAACAAAAACTCTTTAACAATTGGCAAACATAAAATATCATTTTCTCAAGAGACAAATATTGATGATATTAATTGGTCAAAGCATGGGGTTGATTATGTCTTAGAGTGCACTGGAAAATTTAATTCAAAAGATAAACTTTATACCCACTTAAAAAATGGCGCTAAAAAAGTAATTGTATCAGCACCTTGTAAAAATGCTGATAAAACAATTGTCTTCGGAGTAAACGAAAAATCAATTACCAACAAGGATCAGATAATCTCTGCTGCTTCATGCACAACTAATTGTTTAGCTCCTGTGCTAGATGTTTTGAACAGAAATTACTCAGTTGAACGAGGTTTCATGACAACAATACATGCATTTACAACAGACCAAAGAATATTAGATAACTCCCATAAAGATCCAAGAAGAGCAAGATCTGCCTCTCAATCTATAGTACCTACCTCAACAGGAGCATCAAAAGCAATAGGGGAAATTATACCATCATTAAAAGGTAAACTTGAAGGAGTTGCGATGAGAGTCCCTACACCTAATGTATCTTTAATTGAATTAGTATTTTGTACTAAAAAAAATCTATCTATTGCTTCAATAAACGATTGCTTTGAAAAAGCTTCAAAAAGTAATTTGAAAGGTGTATTAGGAATTACAAAAGAAAAATTAGTATCGGTTGACTTTAACCATAATTCAAATTCAGCAATTGTTGATGCATCTCTTACCAATACAATTGGGAAAAATATGGGTAAAATTTCAGCTTGGTACGATAACGAATGGGGATTCTCAAATAGAATGTGTAATATAACACAATATTTACATAAAATCTCTTAATGAAGTCAGTTGAAAGTATTGCAAAAAATCTAAAGAATAAAAAAATAATTTTAAGATTAGATTTAAATGTGCCTCTTAATAATCAGATTGTGACAGATTCTAATCGAATAGATAAAATAATTCCTACTTTAGAATTTTTAATTAATAATAATGCTAAAATACTAATCCTTTCACACGTTGGTAGACCAAAAGGCAAAATAATTAAAGAACTTTCTATGGAACCAATTTGCAAATATCTAAATGAAAAATTAAATCAAAATATTCATTTTATAAAAACAGATATTAATAATTTAAAAAAACAGGATTTATTTGGTGGTAGAAATGGTAGTATTTCTATGCTTGAAAACTTGAGATTTTATGATGGAGAGGAGAAAAATAATGAGGAATTTGCTAAAACCTTAGCAAGTTTTGGGGATTTGTACGTTAATGATGCATTTTCTTGTTCTCATAGAGAACATGCTTCGGTTTCTAAAATAACAAAATATGTACCATCTTATGCTGGAATTCAGTTAATGTCTGAAATAACAGCCTTAAAAAAAATAACAAATAATATTATAAGACCAATAACATGTATAATTGGTGGTTCAAAAATATCTACAAAAATTAATGTTATAAAAAACTTAATAACAAAATTCGATAATTTAATATTTGTTGGTGGAATGGCTAATAATATTTTGAAGAATAGAAATTATCAAATTGGAAAGTCAATTTTTGAAGTTAATTGTGAAGATATAGTTGAAAATATTTTTACTTTATCAAAAAAAGAAAATTGTAATTTAATTTATCCAGTTGATGTTTCTGTCAGTAAAGAGATAAATGGTAATGTAAGTGTAAAAAAAGTAAATGAAATTTTAAAAGATGACTTAATTTTAGATATTGGTCCTGAGACAGTCAAAATACTTAGTAAAATAATTGAAGAAAGCAAAACAGTTCTTTGGAATGGGCCTGCTGGCTATTTTGAAAACAAAAATTTTCAATATGGTAGTCTAGAAATCGCCAAAAAAATTGCACAAAGAAACAAAAAAAATGAAATTTATTCTGTTGCTGGAGGTGGAGACACTGTTGCAGCACTTAACAAGTTTGGTTTAACAAAATATTTCAATTTTGTTTCAACTGCGGGTGGAGCCTTTTTAGAATTTCTTGAAGGTAAAAAATTACCTGGTATAAAGGCACTAGAGTAAATAAATGTCAGAGCTATACTCCATTACAGAAAAAATAATTTCTAACGGCAAAGGTATTTTAGCTGCTGATGAAAGTACAGGCACTATGACTAAAAGACTGGAGACTGTTAATGTAAAATCAACAGCAGAAAATAGATTATTATTTAGAGAGACGCTCTTATCATCTGAGAGCATGAAAGATTGTATTGGAGGAGTAATTTTGTATGATGAAACAATAAAGCAAACAACATCTAATAAAGAAACAATTCCTGAACTTATTGAAAGTTCTGGCGCTGTGCCTGGAATAAAAGTTGATACTGGAGCGAAGGTATTAGCTAATTCAAAAGATGAAAAAATTACCGAAGGTTTAGATGGTCTTAGAGAAAGACTTAAAGAATATTACAAACTTGGAGCAAGATTTACAA
Source organism: uncultured Pelagibacteraceae bacterium (assembly GCA_902584015.1). Lineage (GTDB taxonomy): Bacteria > Pseudomonadota > Alphaproteobacteria > Pelagibacterales > Pelagibacteraceae > Pelagibacter. The sequence goes on along the minus strand of CACHYG010000008.1, from coordinate 7,076 downwards.
AGTGGCGAGCCGTTTATGTAATTTCAGAAAAATTTCCTAGTAAACTTGCAATTCATACAAATGCTCAAGCGCTAGCTCGATATGCTGCATTAGTTCAAGAGAGTGGGATGGTGCCAATTGTTGAGCCTGAGGTTTTAATGGATGGAAAGCATAAGGCGGAAGATTGTCTAGAAAAAACATCTGAGGTATTAAAAAAATGTTATGACGAGTTAATTTTAAATAAAGTAGATTTAAAAGGAACGATACTAAAGCCAAATATGATTTTACCTGGGTCAGCAAGTAATCAAAAATTAGAGGCAAAAAAAATAGCAGAATTAACACTAAAATGTTTAAAGGAATCAGTGCCAACAGAAGTTCCTGGTATTGCTTTTCTTTCTGGTGGACAAACAGAAAAAGAAGCTGCAAAAAATTTAAATGAGATAAATAAGCTAAATAATACTAATTTTATAATGACTTACTCTTATGGAAGAGCATTACAACAAAGTGCATTAAAGTTTTGGTCAAAAGATATCAATGATATTAATGGAACCCAAAAAATGTTCGATTATAGAGCAAAAATGTGCTCTTTAGCTGCTCAGGGAAAATGGACAGAAGAAATTGAAAATAAATAAAAAAAAAAGAAAATTTATTTATTTAATTTCACCAGATAAGATCGATAACATTCATTTATTCAGTATAGAACTAGAGAAAATTTTAAGACTTAGAAAAGTCTCTTTCTTTCAGTTAAGACTTAAAAACTACAAAGAAAAAAAAATTATTTCTATAGGCAGAAAAATAAAAAAGATTTGTAAAAAACACAAAACAAAATTTATTATAAATGATAAACCTTTTATAGCAAAAAAAATAGGTGCAGATGGCTGTCATTTAGGTCAAAAAGATATGAAATATAGTAAAGCTAGAAAAATAATTAGAGAAAAAATTATTGGAATTACTTGTCATAACTCTAAGACCTTGATCAATAAATTCATAAAATTACGACCATCGTACATAGCGATTGGTGCTTTTTTTAAAAGCACAACTAAAAGAGTTAGATATAAAGCTAATATAAGTTTGTTAAAATACGCAAAAAGTGTAACTAAAATACCAATTGTAACAATCGGAGGCATAAACAATAAAAATTATAAAAAACTATTATTGAATAATGCAAACTTTTTAGCTATTTCAGGCTACATTTGGAATAATAAAAAATATAAACCATATGAAGCTATAGAAAAATTAAAATGAAAATATCTGCTAACGAAATAAGAGTTGGAATGTTGCTAGAGTATAAAAATGATTTATGGGAAGTGCTTAAAACACAACACGTAAAACCTGGAAAAGGTGGTGCATTTGCTCAAGTTGAAATGAAGAGTTTAAACAAGAATACCAAATTAAATGAAAGATTTAGATCAAGTGAAACTTTAGAAAAAGCATCAGTTGAGGAAATAAAATTTAATTACTCATACAATGACGAAAATAAATATTATTTTATTAATCCACAAAATTTTGAACAAATAGAAATTGGAAAGGAAATAGTTGGTAATAAGGGAGATATGCTTACAGAAAATTTGGAAGTAACTATAAGCATTTATGATGAAAAACCAATCTCCGTACAACTTCCAAACCAGATTACATGTAAGGTTGAGACTACTGATGTTGCTCTAAAAGGTCAGACAGTTTCCTCTTCATATAAACCTGCTGTTTTAAGTAATGGAATTAAAATCCAAGTACCTCCATTTATCGAATCTGGTGATGAAATAATAGTTGATACTAGAAATATAGAATACGTTAAAAAAATTTAATTTTATGAATGTATTATCACCTAATTTAAATTTAATGATCAAAGCTGGGGAAAAGGCATCAAAGAAATTGATAAGAGATTTTGGTGAGGTTGAAAATTTACAAGTATCAATTAAAGGTCCTACAGATTTTGTTAGTAACGCAGACTTAAATGCAGAAAAAATAATTATTAATGAGTTATCAAAATTAAAAAAAAACTATTCTATTCTTAGCGAGGAAGTAGGGTTTATAAAAAATAAAGATGAAAAAAATATTTGGATAATAGACCCTATTGATGGAACATCAAATTTTCTTCATGGCATACCACATTTCGCTATTTCTATAGCACTGGAGTCTCATGGAGAAATTATTTGTGGTTTAATATTTGACCCTATTAAAAACGAGATGTTTTACGCTGAAAAAAATAACGGCTCATTCTTAAATAATAAAAGAATTAGGGTTTCAAAAAAAAAAGATATAAAGGCATGCTTGTTTGCAACAAATGGAAATAAATATAAAAATATTGATGTACCTACTAGGAAGACAGGTTGCGCAGCTCTTGATATGGCATATGTTGCCGCTGGAAGATTTGATGGATATTTTCAAGAAAATTTAAATTTATGGGATATTGCTGCTGGGATTATTTTAGTAAAAGAGGCAGGGGGAGTTTTACATTCAAATGATTTATCAAAAAAAGAGAATTTAGATATAAGAGCAACAAGTTCAAGTATAAGTGAAAAAATACTAGAAAAATTGAGTAAGTTTTAATTGTTTTATGATTTTCATTTGCTATAAGTCACGTTATGAAAAAAGACATTCATCCAAACTACCACAACATTAAAGTCGAAATGACTGATGGTTCTCAATTTGAGACTAAATCTACTTGGGGAAAAGAGGGGGAAGTTCTTAAATTAGAGATAGATCCAAAATCTCATTCTGCTTGGACAGGTGGTAAACAAAAATTATTGGATAAAGGAAGAGTAAGTAAATTTAATAAAAAATTTCAAAACTTTAGATCAGAGAAAAAATAATGACTGGTGGACTTTTAATGCCATTAGCGACAGCTGTTTGGTTAGTGGAAAATACTACACTTACTTTCAAGCAAATAGCAAATTTCTGCAACTTACATGAAGTTGAAGTTCAAGGGATAGCAGACGGTGAAGTAGCAAAAGGAATAAAACCATATGACCCAATTATGTCTGGTCAATTAACCAGGGAAGAAATAGAGTCATCTTCGAAGGATGAAAATAGATCTCTTCAAATTAAAGCTCTTGATGTTGAAATTGAGGGAGAAGATAAGAAAATCAAAAAATACGTCCCTTTGTCAAAAAGACAAGATAAACCTGACTCTGCACTATGGTTGCTTAAGCAACATTCTCAGCTTAAAGATTCTCAAATTGCAAAACTTGTAGGAATTACAAAAAATTCTGTTACATCGATAAGAAATAAAAATTATTGGAATTATAACAATCTTAATCCAAAAGATCCTGTTGCTATGAATTTATTTACTCAAAAAGATTTATCTTTAGCTTTAGAAAAGGCTGAAAGAAGAATTAAAAGAGAGAAAAAAGAAAAGGAAAAGGCCAAACTTTCAGTATCTCAAGGTTCATAATGTGTAGACAAAAAAAAATTAAAGTGTTAAGACATCTTTTTTTTGGAGGTAGTTATTAAAATAGAAGTAAAAGATAATAATGTTGAACAAGCTTTAAGAGTTTTAAAGAGAAAGCTTCAAAGGGATGGTTTCTTTAAAATTATAAAATTAAAAGATACATATGAAAAACCTTCAGAAAAAAAGAAGAGAATTCTACAAGAAAATATAAAAAGAGTTAAAAAATTAAATAAACTCAAAAACAGATTTTAATAGCGCGGGGTGGAGCAGTCTGGTAGCTCGTCAGGCTCATAACCTGAAGGTCGGCGGTTCAAATCCGTCCCCCGCAACCAATTAAATTATTTTTGGTAATTCTTTCATCCAACTTGAAATAGATCCAGCGCCCATTCCAATTACAATTTTATTTCCATAAATATTTTGTTTTATAAATTTAGCTAAATTATATTTATCTTTAATATGATAAAGTCTTACTTGAGACTGGTCAGCCATTTGTCTAGCAAAACTCTCGTAGCTAAAGTTTAATTTTATAGTTTCACCTGCTGTAAAAATTGGACATAAAATTACTTCATCTGCTTTCTTAAAGCATTTTGCAAATTCTAACTTTAGGTCATTTAGTCTTGAAATTCTATGAGGTTGAAATATACAAACAATTTTTTCTGATGAATAAGCACTTTTAACTCCATTTAGCACTTCCTTGATCTCAGTTGGATGATGAGCATAGTCATCAAAGAAACTAGCTCCCTTATATTCAAATATTTTATTAAATCTTCTTTGAACACCTTTAAATTTTATTAATCCTTTTTTTATTTTGTCTATTGGTATTCCAAGACTTAACGAAACCGCAATCGATGCTGTTGCATTTCTTATATTGTGTAATCCAATTATTGGGATTTTTATTTTTTTTATAGAAAAAGTTTTTTTTCCTGGCAGTTTTACCCTAAGGTTAAATAAAGAGCTGTCTCTTAATTGTTTCAATTTACTTATATAGAAATTTGATTTTTTATTAGTACCGTAAGTTAGAAAGTTTTTTACTCTAATTAATTTTATTAATTTAAGATTATTGATATCATCTATACAGATAAAGGACTTTCCAAACGGAGGTACTCTATTTACATATTCAACAAATAAATTTAATAATTTATTCATAGATTTATAGTAATCCATATGTTCTCTATCAATATTAGTTATTATTGAATAAGTTGGTTGAACTTTTAGAAAACTACCATCTGACTCGTCAAGTTCCACTATGCTCCAATTACTTTTTCCAAGTCTTGCAGAATTATTTGACGATTTAAGAACTCCACCGTTAATAATTGTAGGATCAAGATTACTCAAAGATAAAATACTTGCCACAAGAGACGTTGTTGTTGTTTTTCCATGAGATCCCACTACTACTATATTTTTTGTTAATGAAGTTATGTGTCCTAGCATATCTCCTCTTTTATAGACTGGTAGGCTCCTAGCTTTAGCAGAAATAACTTCGATATTATTTTTTTTTACTGCAGATGAGATTACAATTATAGTTGCGCGAGAGATATTTATTTTTTCATGGCCAATAAAAATTTTAATTTTATTATTTTTTAATCTTTCAATATTTTTATTAATATTTATATCACTGCCTTGAACCTCAAATCCCATTCGACTCATTACTAGAGCGAGCCCACTCATTCCAATACCTCCTATACCAACAAAATGTATAACCTCGGATTTTGCTAATTTAATTTTCATAAATTGTTTTAATAATTAATTTGTTATTATTTTCCCAGGTATTTTTTTCACTAAATTCACTCATTGCTTTTTTTTTTGTTTCTATTTCCCTTTTATCTGCAATTATATGAGAAATTCTCTCAAAAAAATTTATTTTAAATATATCTTTTTGTTCAAATATCCAGCAACAATTATGTTCTTTATAAAATTGTGCATTTAATAATTGATGATTATCCTTTGAATATGGAAATGGTATTGCTAAAAAAGGAACCTTATAAAAAACTAATTCAGCCATAGTGGATGCACCTGCGCGGGTAATGCAAAAAGTTACTCTTTTTAAAATATTATTCAAGGAATATTCAAAATCAAAAAGTTTAAAAGAAATTTTATTTTTCTGATAAAATTGTTCAAGACTTTGAAAGTTATCTTTGCTGGCTTGATGATATACTGATAAGTTAAATTTTTTTGACAATTTACACAAAGTCTCTTTCAGTTCAGTTTGAAAAAAGTTTGCCCCTTGACTTCCACCTACAACTAGAAGAATATTTTCATCTTTATTATTTATTTCTTCATTTTTTGTTGAGTAAAATTTTTTATTGATTATTGGATAAATAGTCTTTATTTTTTTAGAGTGAAATTTTGGAAACCTCTCTAATCTGTTTGAATAGCAAAATATTTTTTTACATTGTTTTATAAAAAATAAATTTGATCTTCCAAGAACCATATTTGGTTCAAATAAAAAAAGATTAGATTTTGTAAATCTTGAAGCTAAGCAAACAGGAAAACTCATGTAGCCTCCTGTGGAAATAACTTTATCAATTTTATTTTTTTTTAAAAAAATAAATGATTTAATTATAGAAATTAATAAAATAGCTAAATTAATTGGAATTTTGAAAAAATTTTTCTTTATATCTGGAATATCAATTATCTTATATTTATAAATTTCGGAATTAATAAATCTAGATCCCCTCAAATCTGTTATTAAAAAAACTTGATAATTTTCTTTTAAATGTTCATAAAAGTTTAACGCTGGAAGTACATGACCTCCTGAACCACCTGTGGTTATTAAAATTTTTTCTTTCAATATATATTTTTTTTTGTAAGGTTTAATATAATTCCAGCAAGGATCGAGCTTCCAATAATTGATGATCCGCCGTAGCTTAAAAAAGGTAGTGTCATACCCGTAGTAGGAAGGATTCTAATATTTACTCCTAAATGTACTAGAAACTGGAAAAAAATAATTATGCTGCATCCAAAAATTATAAGTCTAATTTTATCATTTTTTAAATATGAAATTTTCTTAAATATTTTGAATAAAAATATTAAAAATATCAATAATATAAAAAAAATCATAATTGCTCCAAACTCCTCTGAAATTACAGAAACAATATAATCAGTATGAGCCTCGGGAACTTTATTTTTTAAAACCCCTTCGCCAATACCTTTTCCAAAAAATCCTCCACTTATTATCGCCTCTGATGCTTTTTCAGCTTGATAATTATTTCCTGATGATGGGTCAAAAAATGAGGTAATTCTTATTAGAATGTACTGAAATTTTGGAAAAAATAAAATTAATGATGCCACAGAAAATAATATAATGCTGAAAAATGAAAAAAATAAATAAAGATTTATTCCAGAAATAAAAATTAGAGCTAACCAAGTAAAAAAAATTAATATTGTTTGCCCAATATCTGGTTGAGAAGCTAAAAGTGATATAATTGGTAAAATTAACAAAAAACTTACAAAATATTTTATATATTGGTAGTTTTTATTCTCAAAAGTTAGTGTTGATGAAATTAATATTATTATAAAAGGTTTTAATATTTCTATCGGTTGAAACCTAGGAAGAAAAAAAATATCTAACCATCTTTTAGATCCCTTTACCTCTGTTCCGATAAAAGGAACTAATATTAATGAAATAAAAAAAATTAAAAAAAGAACATATGATAAAAAGAATAATTTATTTTTGCCTAAAATTGAGAAAAAAAACATTGTTGATATG
>CACHYG010000007.1 GCA_902584015.1 uncultured Pelagibacteraceae bacterium | reverse complement strand
AATTGGGGAAATGTAACTAGGAGATACAGTTCCTCCAGTAATTTCATTTCTTCCAACTGTATAATTATCTAAAGGTTTGTAGATCATTGTTTTGAAGTCTTCACATTGTTTATCACTCACCTTTATATTATTTGCTTTTTGTTCTTGAATATATTTAACCGCTGCTTTTGCCGCTAACCTTCCCTCTGTAAATGATCCAGATGAAAATTTGTGTGCGCTTCCTCCTACTGTATCACCTGCTCCAAAAAGCCCTTCAACTGTAGTCATTCTGTTGTATCCCCAGAAATATTCTGGAGGTGATAAGTCTTCAGGTCCACTTACCCATGCGCCTGAGCACGTTGCGTGAGATCCCATTACATAAGGTTCTGAGGTTGTTAATTCAGGGTTTGTATACTTTGGATCAATATTTTGCGACGCCCAAACAACTGCTTGACCAACGGTCATACCTAAAAAATTCTCCCAACCTACTGTTTCTAAGTGCGGATCTTGGAAAGCTTCTTTTGTCACCATGTGTATTGGTCCACCACCTGCCATAACTTCTTGAACAAATGCATGATTTCTTAAACATGTCGGTGTTGGATGATGATCTATGTATTCTCCAACTAGCTCTTTTGTTTGATTATACCATTTTTTCTCATAATTTTCTCCATTAGCGTTTTGAGTATAAGTTTTTAAGTGGAGAAAATATGCACCAACCGGTCCATATCCATCTTTAAATCTACATAACACAATCCTATTTTCCATTTGTGTCATCTTGGCTCCAGCTTGAATTGGCAAAGCGTACGCAGATCCATTACTCCAAGGCGCATACCAAGTTCTTCCCATACCTTCACCAACCGCTCTAGGTTTAAAAATATGAGAAGCTCCTCCAGCTGCAACTATAACAGTTTTAGATTTGAATACGTAATAATCACCTGTTCTCATATTAAATCCTACAGCTCCACCTACTCTATTTTCGTTTGTTTCATCCATTAACAAATGAGTAATCATTATTCTGTTGTAAATTTTATCTGCAGATTTTTTTGCTGCTTCAGCTACAATTGGTTTATAACTTTCCCCATGAATCATAATCTGCCATTTACCTTCTCTTTGGTAACGACCAGTTTGCTTATTTTTCATCATTGGAAGTCCCCATTCATCAAACATATGAACTGTTGAGTCTACGTGTCGTGCCATGTCGTATCCTAGATCTTCTCTTACAAGACCCATTAAATCATTTCTTGCATAACGAACATGATCCTCTGGTTGATTTTCACCCCACTGCATACCCATATAACAATTTATTGCATACAAGCCTTGAGCCACAGCACCACTTCTATCTATATTAGCTTTTTCTACACAAACTATTTTCAGATCTCTACCCCAGTGTCGAGCTTCAAATGTAGCACCTGTACCAGCCATGCCTCCACCGACAACTAGAACATCGCATTCTTCAATTATAGTTTTTCTTGCCATTAATAATAAACACCTTTTTTGAAAGCACTCTTTTCTACTTTAGGTAAATCTTTATTAGTATTTAATCCGTGTGGTTCATTATATAAAATCTGAGAATTTATTTCTCCTTGGTTTGGTTTGTCTCCTTCTGCAAGTTTTGGAATAAATTTTCCCCACGGCTTAGTTGTAATTGGTGAAACAAAGTTTTTTTCTGTTCCGTTTCTAAATTTTATTCTCCAAGAAATTGTTCCTTTTTCTTCTTCTCTTCTCACTCTTACACTGTGACCCATGGGAGCAAAGTCTGCATAGCCTCTTACATCTATTGCGTGATTAGGGCACGCTTTTACACAAGAGTAACATTCCCAACAAAAATTTGGTTCAATATTTTTTGCTCTTCTTATAGTTTCATCAATGTGCATTATATCAGATGGGCATATATCCACGCAGTGGCCGCATCCATCGCATCTCGTCATATAAACAAATGTTGACATATTTATCTCTCTTTCCTTATCATATTAATAATGTTTTGGCTCTTCTCTTTTTATACCTAGGCCAAATTGCTCAGGAGCATCTGCTTCTGGTGGAAGATTATCTCTTGATCCGTCGGCCTCTGCTAAGTTTTTTTGAAGTGCCGCTCCTGGTTTATAAAACATATGAGCAAATTTAGACCAGTAAACACCTCCAAATAAAACTAGATTTGAGACAATAAAGAAAACTAAGAACACTTTATCATCCCATCTATCTTGTAAACTCATTGATTGTAAAAATGACCATATAAATCCAAACAAAGATGAAGCTACCAATGCTAGCACAAACAAATCCGCCTTAATTATTCTGTACCAAGGGTGAGCCTCAGAATAAACATCTACTCTTAAAAAGAACCAAAACCAAGATCCTCCTAAAACAGTCAATAGAGCACCAACATGCCAAATTATCGGCCATGCTGATGGAGTTGCTGATTGTGGTGCAGAGTAAAAGAAAATCATTACAACTGATGCTGTCCAAAAAAGAATTGTACCATACATACCCATCACATGAGCTAGCCTTCTTTTACCAGCACCTAGTTCAGAAGTGGTAGCAATATCGCTAACTATCGTTTTTGAAATTACAGAAATTCTTTCACCTGTAGTTAAATTTTTTGTTGCTGATTTTTTTGCTTTTTTGGCATTAGTAAAAAAATATTTTACGTTTTTCTTATGAATAATATCCATAAGTGTTCCAGCAATCACAAGTAAACCCATAAGAATCACAAATGATTGCATTAGTATAGGAGATACACTCTCAGCTAATATTGAAAATGGATTGTTTGCAAACATTTTGAAATTATACCCCTTTTTTTGAAATATTTTTAGTATAGATGCTCTTATAGATCAACTGCATAAATAGACTTCTTTTATTTAGATTTTCTCAAATAATGTTGTTTTAACGGTATTACACCTCTTACTCCACCTTGAGGATTTTTAACATCCCCCTTTCTTCTGGGAATCAAATGTATATGACAATGCATAATTGTTTGACCAGCAACACTGCCTGCATTTGTCCCTAGGTTAAACCCCTCGACTAAATTGTCATCATTTTCTATTTTTAATTTAGTCTTTTTCATAAGTTCATTACACGCATTAAGTTCTTTTTCATTTAATTCAAAGAAATTTTTTATGTGTCTCTTAGGAATTATAAGGCTATGGAATTTTGATACTGGATATGAGTCATAACTCACAAAAGCATAGTCATTTTCGTATATTATTTCTTGCTTTTTCGCATTACAAAAAATGCAAGGGTTATTTGGATCTGTCATACTTTAATTTAATAAACCTTTTTCATAAATTTTATTAAGTTTTATGAATATTTTATTATTTTTCCTTGTCCAATTAAGCGATGGAATTTTAAATACAGAAGTCACTCCCTTGCCAGACCCGATTAGTAGTATTTCACTATATTTATCAATCTCCTTAATTGATATATTCTTTTTTTTGATTTTTATTTTTTTTGAAAAATATTTATATGTAATTCCCTTATAAAAGTTCTTAGATGGGGAATAAATTTGATTATTTCTTATAAAGAGTAAATTAGAAGTACAAGTTTCTAAAAAATAATTATTGAAATATAAAGCAACATCATTTTTAGTTGCGTCGTATTTATTGAGTTGATTTAAAATCTTTTTATATTTTAGATTTTTTAAATACGGGTCAACTCTTTTATAATTGAGTAGTTGTAAATAAAATTTTCGGTTGGGTTTGGGTCTTTTTCTTAAAGAAATAGAAATTAAATTTTTATTGCATGCAATTCGTAATAAATGGTCGTACAAGATATTTTTTTTTAAAAAATTTTTAATTAATATTATTAAATCTTTTTTTAATTGTTTTTGATTTAATTTATATATATTTAAAGATTTTACTAAATTATTTATATGCTCTTTATACAAAAAAATTTTAGGTGGTTTCCCCTTAACTCTCATTGTAGTAAAGATACCAAAAGAACCCCAAAGATCTTTAAAATTAACTTCTTTTAAGTTATTACGAAGATAAGATTTTTTTAATAATAGTTTTGCCATTTTCTGTTAAAAAAGATTCTGGATGAAATTGGAAACCAAAAATGTTTTCTGTAATATTTTCAATTGCCATAGGAATTTTAGTTTCTATGCATCTCATGCTTATTTTAATATTTTGTGAATCAAATGGCTCTTGGAGTTTAAGTGAATGATACCTTCCAACCTTATAAATTTTTCCTTTAGTAAAAATTTTACTATCTTTGGTTACTTTAATTTTCGATTGATAACCATGATAAATATTTTTTTGTTGTATTATTTTGCCAAATTCATTGTGTAATATTTGTTGGAACCCAAGACAAATTCCAATAATTTTTTTTTTACCCTTAAATCTTTTATAAATTTTTGAAGTCATTGGATAATCTTTTGGAGATCCAGGGCCAGGTGAAAGCACAATTGTATTTGCTTTACTTAATTTCTCATAATTAATTTCGAAATAATTGTTACAAATTACATTGTCAAATTCTGAAAACTGATGAACTACATTCCAAGTAAATGAATCCTGATGATCAATTATGTAAATCATTTAAATAACTCTAGCAAAGATTTGGCTTTAATATAATTTTCATTAAATTCTTTTTTTGGGGCACTATCTAAAACAACTCCAGAGGCAGCAGATATTTCTGAATAATTTTTATAATTTAGTATTGATCTAATAATAATATTAAATCTCATATCTTTATTAAATTTGATGTAACCAAAACTTCCTGTAAAAATATTTCTGTCATCTTTCTCTTGATTATTTAAAAGTTCAAGTGTCTTAATTTTTGGGCAGCCTATAACTGAACCACCAGGCATCATAGATTTAATAATATTTTTTAAAGACATATTCTTTTTAAGTTTTCCTCTGATTATCGTTACGTAATGAAAAAGATGTTTGTATTCCTCTACAAACTTTTCTCTTAAAATATTTACGGATCCAGGCAAACAGACTCTCGATAAATCATTTCTTTCCATATCTACAATCATATTATGTTCTTTAGTTTCCTTTAAATTATTTTTAAAAAATTTTAGGGCAGTATTTTTATTATTTTTTTTATTTTTTTTAAGTGTTCCAGCAATTGGCTTTGTTGTAATTATTTCACCTTTTTTATCAATTAATGTTTCAGGTGAACAGCTTACAATCGAATAATCTTTATCTCTGATCATAAAGGATTCTGGTGAGGAATTTACTTTCATTAGGCGCCAAAAAAAATTAATAGGATTAATATTTGAACGATTTCTATATTTTGTACAAATTTTAATCTGATAAGTTTCGCCCTGTCTTATTTTTTTTGAGAAAGATTCAAAAATTTTCTTGTAATTTGTGAACTCAATATTTTTTTTAAAAGGAGATAAAATCCTCGTTTTTTGAAAAAACGTGTTAAATTGATGTTTTTTCTTAGAAGAAATTACTCTTATCTTATCTCTAATTTGAATAACTGTTTCAGGTTTGTAAAATACTCCTTTATAAAAATTTAATTTTTTTTGATTTTTTATATTAATATTTAAAAGATTACATAATATCTCGTATCCAAAAAATCCAATGAACAAATCTAATTCTCTATTTTTTTTTTTTATATTTTTGAAATTTAAAAAATTATTAATATTTTTTTTATTAAGAATTATTTTTTTTGAGAAATCTGTATAAATATTATATCCATCTTTCATTTTATAAATTATCAAAGGCTTATCTGATTGATACAGCTTTTCTAAATAAGGATTAAAGCTAAATTTATGCTGTCTGTGTTCTTTCAACTGGTTTCTCTTTTATTGGCAAGTGTATTAAACCAGCAAATATAGATAATGCAATTGCCAAATACCACGCATAATTATAAGAGCCATATAAATCATAAAATAAACCACCCAAGTAGGCACCAAAAAAAGATCCTACCTGATGACTTAAAAATACTAATCCATAAAGCAAACCTAAGTATCTTGTTCCAAAAATATGAGCTACAATTCCACTTGTTGCTGGGACTGTAGAAAGCCATAAAAATCCAAAACTAGCTCCAAAGAATATTGAAATTATTGTACTTGGTGGTGTAAATATAAATATACAAATTGAAATTCCTCTTAATAAATAAATAACACTTAATATTATTTTTTTACTCATTTTTGTTGAGAGATAACCACTTAATAAAGATCCTATTATGTTAAAAAAACCAATTAGAGATAGTATTACTGCTGCCGTCCATTCTGCTAATCCTCTATCAGCTACATATTTTGGAACATGAGTACCGACTAAAGTAATATGAAATCCACAAACAAAAAAACCTGCAATGAGAAGTAAATAGCTTTTATTTTGAAAAGCCTCTTTTAATGCTCCCATTGTATTCTGTTTAAGATCACCATCTTGAATTTGAATTTTACTTGGTGACCTCACAAAAATTGCAACAACTAGACCTGCGGTTAAAAAAATCATGAAAATAAATAGTGTTTGTTCCCATCCGTTGCTACTTAAAGAGTATTTAGTAAATAAAGGAGATAAAAAATATCCAAACGAACCTACGGCTGTCACAATACTCATTGCTATTGTTCTATTTGAAAGTGGAAAGTGTTTTCCCACAATTGACATTGGAATACTTATAGCGGTACCCCCACATCCAATACCAATTAAAACACCTAAACTAATTTGAAAATAAATTCCTGTATTTGGACCATTGTATAATAGATATACTCCTAAAATGTAAAACAAAAATGCAAGTATTATAGCTCTATGGCCGCCATATTTGTCTGCAATTGCACCAAAGATTGGTCCTGATAAACCCCAACCTAACATTTGAATTCCTATAGCTAAACCAAATTCTGTATTTGAAATTCCAAGATCATTATTAAAATCAATAAAAAATAATCCAAAGACTTGTCTTACGCTTAAAGATATGAGGACTACCAAACATGCTGCTACAAGAGTTACCAAAGCTGTTCTAGTTTGAAAAAATTGCACAACCCTTATCTAATATGTTTTAATGAATTTTTCAAATCTCTTATTAGATCATCTATATCTTCAAGTCCAATATGTAATCTGACGATATATTCTTTGCTTTTTAATTTTAAAAATTTTCTATTTCCCTGTTCTTTTATTTCCTGATGCAAAGCAAGACTTTCAAAACCACCCCAGCTATAACCATGACCAAAATGATCTAGAGAATTTACGAATTTGTCTACAGACTTTTTATTTTTTGAAGTAATTTTTAGACCCATTAATCCTGATGATCCTGAATAATATTTTTTCCATAATTTATAATTTTTTGAGTTTTTTTTGAGGGGATATAAAACTTCAATATTTTTTTTTTGGGATAAAAATTTTGCAATTTTATTTGTATTTTCTTGGTGTTTGTCTAGTCTAACATCTAATGTTCTTAATCCTCTCATAATCAGATATGCATCATCAGGACTTAATCTTAAACCAGTCATATTATGAGCTTGTAAAACTCTTCTAAATACTCGTTGGCTAACTGCTAAACTTCCTCCCATTACATCTGAGTGTCCTGAATAATATTTAGTTCCAGAAACTATTGATAAATCAAATCCTAATTTAATAGGTTTTAAAAAGTAAGGTGTTCCCCATGTGTTATCTATTGCTGTATAAATTTTTTTATTTTTTGCTATGGAAAGTATTTTTCCTAAATCCTGGAATTCGAAAGTATTGCTACCAGGATTTTCAACATAAATTAGTTTAGTTTTATTTGTAATATTTTTTTTAATAGTGCTTAAATCATTTGGATCATAAAACTTTGCTAGTATTTTAAAATCTTTTAGATATTTTTCCGTCAAATTTCTAGTCGGGCTATAGACTGGATCTGCGATAATTAATTCATCTCCAGGTCTCAATATACTAAATAAAGTCAAAAAAACTGATCCGAATCCAGTAGGTGTTAAGAAAGTATGATAAGACTCTTCCAATTTAGTTAATAACTTCTCTAATTCATGAGTGGTTGAGGTGCCTTGCCTTCCATAATCAAAATAACCACCCCTTGGATTATTTAAAATTTTTTTTTGTGTTTGCCTCAAGTCATTCATTGACTTGAAAACCATAGTTGATGTTCTGACTAATGGTGGATTTACTGAACGAGTTTTAAAGTCTTTTGATGTTTGTTTTAGTATAGTTTTGAAAGAATTTCCCATAAATAAATTTGATAAGTAAGATTTACAATGCTATATCCAACGAATAAGTCAATAAAATTATAATTTGAGGTAATTATGGGATATCCAAAGAAACATAGGGGCCGAAGAAAAATGGGCTCAAAAAAAAGAAGAGCAAGAAAAAAAAATAAAAAGAAATAATCAAACCCAAAATGGATAGTATTCAAAAGGTCAAATCCATAACATTATGGATTTTTATAGTTCCTTTCTTTGCTATTAATGCTTGCCTTATATTAATCACCCAATTCCATGGACTTTTTCATCCAGAAGATATTATACACAACACAATTCCATACATTGATGGAGGAGCTTCAATAAGTAGAACTGCAAGAGTTTTTCCAACTTATTTAATTTTTAAACCTGCTATGTTCTTAACCTCATACTTATTAATTAAATATTGGATTTATAATAAAAATATCATTCTATCTTTGGATAATAACAACAAAAATGTGAGAAAAATAATCTTTTTTGGTATAGGTTCAGCATTTCTTTTAACTATACATTCTATATTCTTAGGAATTAAGTTTGACTACGATCTTTACAAGTTATTTAGAAGAGTTGTTATGCTTCTTTTTATAATTTTTGAAATTGTTGCGCAAGCTTATCTTGTAATTACTTTATACAAGTTAAAAGATAAAATTATTAATATAATTGATTTTAAATTTTTAAAACTTAAAGGGATTCTTGTAAGTATATTAATAATAGTTGCAATATTAGCAATTCCAATTGTAAGTATGCCAGGCAATAAATTTCTGAAACATGCGCTTGAGTGGGATTATTTTGTAGGTGTAATAAGCTTTTATCTACTTACTTACTTTATGTGGAAAAAAAATACTAACTCTTAGAAATCCAGCCTCCACCAAGAACTTTATCTCCAAAATTATCTTTTGAGTAAAATACACAAGCTTGGCCTGGAGATATACCATATTCATCGTCAAAAAGGTTTAATTGTGCATGATTATTTATTAAATTTATTTTAGACTTTATTAATCTGCCTGTAGATCTAACTTTTACAAATATTTCTTTTTCAAATTCTGATTTATCAACTAACAGATTAAGATCTTTTAAAATTATATGTTTTTTTAGTAATTTTTTTTTATTTCCAACAATGATTTCGTTTTTTTTAGGATCTATATCAATAACGTACAAAGGATCTTTTGCTGCTATTTTGATACCTCGTCTTTGTCCAATTGTAAAATTTACAATTCCATCGTGTACTCCTAAAACTTTTCCTTCGGTATTTTTAATATTTCCTTTTTTAAATGCATCAGGCCTTATTTTTTCAATAACTGAAACATAATCTCCATTAGGCACAAAACATATATCCTGGCTATCTGGTTTATCAGCTACATTCAAACCAAGTTCCTTGGCAACTTCTCTTGTTTTTGATTTTAACATCCCACCTAATGGAAATCTTAAATAATTTAGTTGTTCTCTAGTAGTGTTAAATAAAAAGTAACTTTGGTCTCTATTCTCATCTATTGCTCTATACATGTCTGTAATATTATTTTTGGTTAAACTTTTTACATAATGACCAGTAATTAAAGCATCAGCATTTAAATTTTTTGATTCTTGGAATAAGTCATTAAATTTAACTGTTTTATTACATTGAACGCATGGGATTGGTGTTTCACCATTTAGATAGCTTTTAACAAAATTATCGACGACACTTTCTTTAAATTTACTTTGATAATAAAAAATTTTGTGTTCTATGTCTAATTTTTGGGCAACACGCTTTGCATCCATAATGTCTTGGCCTGTGCAGCATTGCTTGGAATGTTTGTTTTCTTTGTTATCGTCATAAAGTTTTAGAGTTACTCCAATAACTTTATAACCCTCTTTTTTCATAATCCCCGCAACAGTTGAGGAATCCACACCTCCTGACATGGCTACCACTACTTTGGTATCCTTTGGTTCTTTGTCTAAACCTATAGAATTTAATTTTGTATTCATATTGATGGTATTTATACCGAATTATATTATAAATAAAATCAAATGATTTTAGATTTTGATCCAGGCGACAAAGTTGTAAATCCTCTAAATAAAGAGTGGGGTATTGGCCAAGTCCAATCAATAATAAATGAAAAAGTTACAGTAAATTTTGAAAACGTAGGAAAAAAAGTAATTAATGCAAAAGTAATATTATTAAAAAAAATATATAATGAAAAGTAACGAGCTTAGAAACTTAAATTCAGAATTGAAAGAATGTTTTTTGAATGCTGGGAAAAGAGCGATGCATTTGCGAGATGTTGGTTTAAAAACAGAGGTTAAAAATGATAATACCCCAGTTACAAATGGAGATTTGGAGGTAAATGAAATACTTACTAAAAAAATTAAAGAACTCACTCCTAACATTCCAATAGTATCCGAGGAAAGTAGTCTGAACAAAAAAAATAGTGAGTTAACTAAATTTTGGTTAATTGATCCAATAGATGGAACTTATGATTATATTAACAATAAAGATGAATTCACTTTAAATGCTGCATTAATTTTAAACAAAAAACCTGAGCTTGGTATAATTTATGCTCCTGCAAAGAAAAGACTATTTTATACACATGCTCAAAATCATTGTTTCGAATATTCCAATGGTGTTGAAACCAAAATTACTTGCGAAAAAAAAACCAATCATAATGAAATTATTGCTGTTTCATACTCAGATAATTTAAAACCTCAAATTTCTGAAATTCATAGTAAACTTCAGGTAACCAGTTTTAAAAAAATGAAAAGTTCTTTTAAGTTTTGTGTAATTGCAACTGGAGAATACGATTTATACGTAGCTGAACCTAGAGCATCCGAATGGGATATAGCTGCTGGTCATGCTATTTTAAAAAATGCAGGTGGTATCATAACAGATTTTGAGGGAAACGAAATTCTATATGGAAAAAAAGATTTTAAAAATCCAAGTCTGATAGTTAAGAGATCAAAAGATTTATAATGGATGATCAAATCAGAATAATTTTAATAATCATCGTATCTGTATCAATTTTTGGTTTATTGGTATTTGTTTTTGTAAAAAATTATATTAAAAGAAAAATAGAATATTATTTATCGGAAAAAAATAAAAAAGATAAATTAGAGTAAATTTACTATTTTTAAATATTCATCAGCTTCAATATCCATTACTTTTCTTGAAACTTCAAAATCAAATCCTGCCCTTGCTAAAACTGCAATATCTTTTTTATAAAAAAGTGGTCTATTACTCTCGTTACGTGCTGGTCCTATTCTTTTTTTTTTACATAGTTTTATAGCTGAAAAAAAATCCTGATCTTCATTTTCTTCATTAATATTTTCTATTGTTTCATTAATATATTTATCTTTAATTCCTTTTGATAAAAGAACGCTTCTTATCTTATTGATAGAGCTTCCGCGTTGTATTAAACTTTTTGCTTTGGACTTAGAGTAAAATTCATCATTTATGAATCGTGATTTTTCCAGGTCCTGAAGCACTACATCAATCAAATCTGTAAGATTTTTTTTGTTAGTGTTTGGTATTTTTGATTTAATATATTTTTTTAACAAATATGTTCTTAGCTGTTGTTTAGATGGAGCGTATTTTTCTATATAATTGAATGAAAAATTCCTCATTTCCTCTACTGTAACTTTTAAATTTTTTTTCTTATTTTTAATAGGAATCATTTTAAGATTTAATATATTATATTTTTTTATGATTGATCAAATATCACAATATTTCACAACTGAAATGATTTATATCTGGTTAAATATTGGCGTTATTCCTTTTTGGCTTGTTTTAATTGTATTTCCACAATCTAATATCTGTAAATATATAGTTTCATCAATATTTCCAATTATAATTTTCTCTGCAATCTATACATATCTAATCATATTGTTTTTTAATTCAGGATATAATTTTATTGATAATTTTGATCTCTATAAAGGTTTAGCAAATCTTAATGAGTTAATGAGTGATAATTCTTTTTTAATTACTTTTTGGATTCATTTTTTAGCAATAAATTTATTTTGTGGCTCATGGATTGTAAGAGACTGTCAAAAGTTTCAAATATCAAAATATTTAGCATTCATTCCCCTATTACTTACATATTTTGTTGGGCCATTAGGAATTTTTTTATATTGGTTAATAAGAATATTTTTTGCGAAAAGAATAAGTTTATTTGATTAAATTATACTACCTTAAACCCATTATTTTTCATTGAAGAGAAACCACCTTCAATATGTGATACATTTTTGTAACCCATATCTTTCAATGATTTGGTAGCTAAAGCTGATCTTAAACCGCCGGCACAAAATAATACTATTTCTTTTTTCATATCAATTTTACCATTTTTAAAATATTCACTCTGTGGATCCATCCAAAACTCCAACATACCTCTAGGTATATGTGCAGAATTATCTATTCTACCTTGTTTATCTAATTCTCTGATATCTCTTATATCAACTAAATTACATTTATCTTCTTTCACAAGCTTTAACGCATCATCAACAGATAATGTTTTTATCTCTTGCAGAGCATTTACAACAAGTTCTTGAGATGATTTTATAGTCATAATGGAGTAAGTATATAATATGAAAGAGTCAAAAATAAAGAAAAAAAATACATTTTTAAAAAAACTTTTTATAAAACTTTCTAGACGTCTAGGATACGAGGTCATGGACCAAAGTGACCTAACATTACAAGATTTAGATGGGAGCAATTCTAAAAGTTCATTATCTAAGTTAGGTGTTAACTCTTTAACTCTACCAATGGGTACGGTGAATATAACACGGCCTGTAAAATCCCTAGATATTATACTAAGAACATGTGCATCAGTTAAAATGTTAACTCAATCAAAAGAAAGAATCTTTGAAAAAGAAAAAAGTGAGTATACCCTTAGATGTCTTAAGTCGATAGTAAACTCTATAAAATTTTCTGAAAATGAATTAAAAAAAATTAAAATTAAATTAACAATAATAGATTTCAATTCTGATCAAACGATAATAGACAAATATGAGACTATTCTTAATAATAATTTTTTTAGCTATGAGATTAAAAAGTTAGAATATGAAAAATATAGTGCTCAAATTTCAGATACTAATGAAGAAAATAAACCCGTAACTAATAATCAAAAATCTAATATGTCAAATATTCATCAATCTATTGAATTATCTAAAACTTGTGATGATTTAATATATTTTGTTGAAGATGATTATATACATTCTAAAAATTCAATTTTGGAATTAATTTCAGCATATGAAAAATTTACCTCACAACTAAATACCGAAGTTTTTTTATGTCCTACTGATTATCCTTATTTATATAGAGATATTGAAAATACTAACATATTTATTGGTAACCGATCTCACTGGCGGAGAATTAATCAAACTTTATGCACGTTTTTAACAAGTAAAAAAATGATTGATAAATACCATGAAAAAATTACTCAAATGTGTAAGTTTGAGCATTATCCTTTCGAAAAACCTTTACACGAAATTTATAAGAAAGAATTTTGTTTTAGTCCCATACCATCTGTAGCGATACATTGCACAAATATTAATTCAATTTATGGATTATCACCTAATGTCGATATAAGAAAACTTTGGGAGGAAGCCGCTTTTTAATGTTGGAGGCCCCTTAGGGCCTCCACATTAACTCTTTAACACTGAGGGAGTTAAAGTCTTTAGTCTCTTATTGCGTAAGCAATGACACCAGTTTCAGTAACGTCTGTACCTTTAAGTTCAGCTTCTTTACTTAATCTGATACCTATTGTATTTTTCATAATTGCCCAAACCACAAATGCTATTACAAATACAGTTGCATTTATTGCTATCACACCTAATAACTGTGTTCCGAAATTTGCACTAGAGTTTGTAATTGGAACTGCTAATGTTCCCCAAATTCCAGCAAACAAGTGAGCTGGAACTGCACCAACTACATCGTCGATTTTCATAGCAAATAAGAACTTAGTTCCGTAAACAACTATAACACCACCTACTGCACCAATTAATATTGCTGCTATTGGAGAAGGCATTAAAGGTTCAGCGGTAATTGATACTAGTCCACCTATTGCTCCGTTTAACATTTGAACTACATCAGTTTTACCTGCCGAAAGTCTTGTTACGATTGCAGCAGCCATTACACCACCACACGCTGCCAGGTTTGTATTAATAAATATTTTTGATACTGCTACTGCATCATCAAATGTTCCCATTGCAAGTTGAGATCCACCGTTAAATCCAAACCAGCCTAACCACAATATAAATACCCCTATTGTTACTAATGGAATTGAGGAAGCCGCAAATGGTTTTAATGGAGCAGGATCACCTTTTTTCGTAAATCTGCCCAGTCTTGGTCCAAGCAAGATTGCTCCTGCTAAAGCAGCTGCACCACCTGTAGAGTGAACTAATGTTGAACCAGCAAAGTCAGCAAAACCTCTAGCTGCTAACCAGCCTCCACCCCATTGCCAACCCATTACAAATGGATATAAAAATCCAGTTAGAATTGCTGCAAATAAGAAGAACGGCCATAATTTAATTCTTTCAGCTAATGTACCTGATACAATAGATACTGTGGTTGCACAGAATACCATTTGAAAATACCAATCAGAGCCATCAGCATAACCTGTTCCTATTTTACTACCATCGGACCACGGCATAAATTTACCTATGTATCCACCTTCTGGAATACCATATGCAACGTTGTATCCAAACATCCAAAACATAATACCGGCAATAGAGAATAAGCCGATATTTTTTGCACAAATTACAGATACACTTTTTGACGTAACCATCCCAGACTCCAACATTGCGAATCCTGCTGCCATAAACATGACTAGAAAACCACAAACTAGAAAAAGGAATGTATTAAAAATAAACCCAACTTCTGCAGAAACTGTTGTTGCTGCCACCCCTGCACTACTCATATTAAGTAGAAAAAGAAGTGCTGTAGCTGGAGTAACTATTTTTCGTAAAATTTTACTCATATTATCTCCTTTAAATTAATTAAAGGATCTTTTTAATTTTTTAAGCAAAAATAACTAACGTTAATGAGTAAAAATAGATATGCAATTATTGCATATAGTTACAGCCTTTATGAGGTTTTCATAAAGGCTGTAAAACTTAAAAAATTATTTATTGAATATTTCTTTAAGTGCTTTTGCAGGCAAAAATTTAACTTTTTGTGATGCTGCTATTTGGATCTGCTCTCCAGTTCTTGGATTTCGTCCAATTCTAGCTTTTCTTTTTGCTACTTTATATGTACCAAAACCAGCAATTTTCACTGAATCATCATTTTTCAATGCATCTAGTATAGTATTGGTAATAGTATCAAAAGTACGTTCTGCATCCGCCTTACTTAAATTAAGGCTTCCTGAAAGCTTTGCTACTAGTTGTTTTTTGTTCATTTTAGCTCCGGTTTAAAGATTAAATCCATACTTTACAAAATGCTTGATAATTCAAGCTTTTTTTTAGTATACAAAAAATTTTTCCACACAATATATTGTATTCAAAAAAACGTTGATTTTATTGACTTTTTACTATCTTAAAAAAAAGCTTTAAAATAAGCCTAAATCTTTAAGGTCATTAAATGTAGCAAAAAACATCAATGATAATAACAAAAACATTCCGATTCGAAAAAAACCCTCCTGAGTTTTTTGGCTTAAAGGTCTACCTAAAATTTTCTCAATTCCGTAAAACATTAAGTGCCCCCCATCTAAAAGTGGTATTGGAAATAGATTAATTAATCCAAGACTAATTGAAATGTATGCCATAATACTCAAAAAGGGAATTATACCAAATTCTGCAACTTGACCCGTTATTTTTGCTATTCTTATTGGTCCTCCTAATTGAGTTGTATCTCCTGAACCATATATCATTGACCCAAGATATTTGAGCGAGGAAACCGATACAAAGTAAACTTCATACAAAGAGTAATACAAAGCCTTTGCTGGCCCAAGCTTTACGTGATTAATTTGATCATTCAAAGGGCTTAATTCAATTCCAACAATTCGTTTTTTTATTTTATTTCCAAGATTATCCGTAGAATCTATTAGCCTAGGTTCAACTTTAAACAATATTTCATCATCAATTCTTTTAACTTTAATATCAATCATATCGGAAGTAGACATTGTTATAAACTTTGAAACATCTAAAATACTTTTTACTTCATTATTATCTATTTCAAGAATTATATCGTTTTTCTTTAATCCCACTTCAGCAGCTGGACTTTCAATCTGAACTTCATTTATTACTGCAGGTGTAAAATCTTTGCCTGCGAACATGTAAATGAATAAAAATATAACAGCTGCTAATATAAAATTTGCAATCGGTCCTGCTGCAACGATAATTGATCTTTGGTAAATTGGTTTAAGGACAAATAATTTTTTTCTATCTTCATCGTTATATTTTTTGATTAATTCTTCTTGATCGCTTTGTGAAAAAACATTTCGATCACCAAAAAATTTTACATAACCACCAAGTGGAATTAGACAAATTTTCCATCTTGTACCAGATTTATCGTTCCATCCAAAAATTTCTTTACCAAATCCAATAGAAAAGTCTGTAACTCCAACACCATATTTCTTAGCAAAATAATAGTGGCCATATTCATGAATAAATACCACTACTACAATAAGTATAATAAATGGAATTATAAAATTTAGCATAGTGATGATTATATACTTTATTTGATTTTCCAGGCAAGTATTGGGGTTAATGTTGCCATCATAAATGAGGTAAATAGTAAAGAATTAGCTATAAAATCAGGAAATGCTTCAATTGGTAACAATATACCTACTAATATGCTTTTACTAAAATCCATAGAAGGAAAAAATAGTATACCAAATATTAATCCAATAATTACTGATGTATACATATTTTTAAGCTTCAAAGATTTATTATAAAAACTGTAAAAAACTGTTAGCACAAAACAACAACATAATAAGTCTGCAAGAAGAAATAAGTATAAAACACTATATCCTCTTGATGAAATAAAAAATACTATCAATGACATTATAACAATTAAATATTTTGAATAATTTAAACTTTTAGAGACTTTTAATTTATGAAAAAATTTTCCATCTACAATTATAGAGCTTGATAAAGCATTTATTAAAGTATCAACTGTGCTTATAGTTAAAGATAAACCAAGGACTATTACTAATAATGCCAAAAATTCATTTTGATTACTAAGTAATAAATTAAAAAAACTTAAATCAGGCGATACATCTGTATTTAGAGATTTAGATATTAATCCAGCATAACCCATAAAAAAAACAATTGGAATTATTATTAAACCAGAGACAATTAAGCTTTTATGTAAAATTTTATTATTTTTAGCTGCATAAACTCTTTGCCAATTTCCTTGATGAAATAAATTTGTTGCAGCAACAGCAATAAAAAAAGTTAATCCTGCTGTATAATTATTTAAATAACTCGTACTTAGTAAATGTTTGTTATTACTACTTACAAAGTCTAAACCAAGATTTCCGCTATTATTTAAAATTATGCTTGTAAATGCAATTAATAAAAAAATAATTATAAAAATTAATTGAATATTATCTGTAATAATTGATACTCTTAATCCTCCATACAGCGTATAGATTAAAGTAAAAAAAAGAATACATAAAGCTGTGATCCAAAGATCTATTCCTGATAAATAGTTTAATAGAATACTAATAGCAGTTACCTCAGCACATAGAAAAATAAATAGATAAAATATTGTTAATATTAAAATAAATTTGAAAAAGCTTTTTTGAAATTTTTTTCTAATAAATCCTACTAAACTTGACCCTTGTTTATTTTCATTTCTAATTTTTTTGCCTAAGAAAATTAGGAAAAACATTGGAAAAGCTGTACCTAATGAATATCCAATAACTGCACCTATTCCTCCCCATGTAGCTGCAGATGAAGGTCCAAACAAAATCCAAGCCCCTAGCGCGGATGCTACTAGACTAGTTGTTAAAGATACAAAACCTACATTTCTATTTGCAGTAAGATAATTGTTAAAGCCTGTAAATTTTTTTGAATAATATATACCAATTACAGCAAACAATAAGCAAACTACAATTAGTGATATTATCGATGATGACTTTGATAAAATATATCCTTCCATTTCTCTCCCTTTCTGAATTACCGGACAGGTTATAAGGGTATAATCTCAGTCTTTCGACACCCCTACCTATATATTACACAAAAAAATAATTTTTTCACCCCAGAAAAATTTTGGGGTAATATAAACGATGGGAGAAAATTAAAATTGTTCTGACTCAGTTGAGCCTTTCATCGCAGTAGTTGAACTTTTTCCACCGCTAATGGTATTTGAAACTGCATCAAAATAGGAAGTACCAACTTCTCTTTGGTGTTTTACGCTAGTATATCCGTCTTTTTCTCTTTCAAATTCTTGTTCTTGAATTTTTGAATATGCTGACATTCCTTCTTTTTTATATTTTTCAGCCAGTTCAAAAATCGCAATATTTTGCGTGTGAAACCCTGCAAGAGTAATAAATTGGAACTTATATCCCATTTCAGCAATTTTTTGTTGAAAAGTTGCTATCTCACTATCTGATAAATGTTTTTTCCAATTAAAAGATGGTGAACAGTTATATGCTAAAATCTTGCCTGGGAATTTGCTGTGAATTGCATCAGCAAATTTTTTAGCTTCTTCTAAATTAGGTGTTGCTGTTTCACACCAAATTAAGTCTGCGTAAGGTGCATAAGCCAATCCTCTTGAAATTGCTTGATCTATCCCATGTTTAACATAATAAAAGCCTTCTGGAGATCTTTCACCTGTTAAGAAAGATTTATCATTTTCATCATGGTCATTAGTAATTAATTTTGCTGCGTTTGCGTCGGTTCTTGCAAGTATAATTAACGGAACATCTGCAATATCAGCAGCTAATCTTGCAGCTTTTAAGTTTCTTACGGCCGTTGATGTTGGAACTAAAACTTTTCCTCCCATATGGCCACATTTTTTTTCACTAGCTAGTTGGTCTTCAAAGTGTACGCCAGCAGCACCAGCTTTTATAAATTTTTTTGTCAATTCGAACACATTTAATGGTCCACCAAAACCAGCTTCGCCATCTGCAATAATTGGAAGCATATAATCAACTCTTTCATTTGGTTTCATATCACCATCTTTTAATTCCATATGTTGAATTTGGTCAGCTCTAATGAGAGCATTATTGATTGACTCTACCAATCTTGGAGCACTATCAAACGGATATAAAGATTGATCTGGATACATTTCGCCAGCTGTATTTGCATCTGCTGCAACCTGCCAACCACTAACATAAATGGCTTTCAATCCAGCTTTTGCATGTTGAACTGAATGGTTGCCTGATAATGAACCTAAAGTATTTACATAAGGTTCAGTATTTAAAAGCCTCCAAAGTTTCTTTGACTGATGTTCGCACATCGAGTAGTTAATTTTTATTGAGCCTCTTAGTCTCTCAACTTCTTCTGGTGTGTAATCTCTTTTTATTCCTGAAAATCTTTTTAGATCGTATGATACCTTCTTTTCTGAGCTCATTTATTATTTCCTTTGAATTGGTTTACTCTAGAAATAAGGTACTAGCTGTTTTCACCAAACTCGTTAGTGAATTCGTTCATACCGCTTGAACCCCAATCACAATGATCATCTCTTAGATAAATACCGTTCTTAGTCTCACTATCTGAGTTACCTTGAAAAGCATTTTTTGCATTGTTTTCAACGTTTTTAATCTTGTTTTTGTCGTTCATGTAAGTCTTATAATTTACAAAATTTACAATATCTAGTAAAAAGCTGAATTTTACTTGTAAATTGGGTAAATTTTTTGTAAACTTAAATTTACAAAATTTACAAATAATGACTAATATAAATAAAATAGGCGAAAAAATTAAGGTTTTCAGAAAAAAATTAGGTCTCCAAGCAAATAAGTTAGCTGAACAATTAAATATATCGCCGAGCTACCTAAACCTTATTGAGAGTGGAAAAAGAAATGTGGATGCGGATCTTTTGCTTAAGATATGTCAAGAACTCCGAATTGAGTTGTCAGAACTGGAAAATTTAAAAGAAATTAATTTAGATAACGCAAAAAAAGCCATTACTAAATTTATTGGAAAAACTGATCTTAAAAAGGGAGATTTAAAGATTGGCCCAAAAATTAGATCATTTAGAAGACAATTGGGTTTACAGGCAAATAAACTTGCTGAACAATTAGATATTTCTCCGAGTTATTTAAATTTAATAGAAAGTGGAAAAAGAAATATAGATGGTGATTTATTAATTAAAATAAGTAAAGAATTAAGAGTACAAGTTTCAGATCTAACTAGTAAAGCAGAAATAAACTTAGAAAATAATATTTCTGAATTATTAGACGACCAACTATTTGAAGATCTAGACATATTAGGTCCTGAGGTAAAAGACTTGGTTAGTACTAATCCTAAAATTGCAAGAGCCCTAATAAAACTCGGAGATAACTATAAACAAAAGGATCATGATTTAGTAAATAGGGTTGAAAACATATCTGGTAAAATTATAGACAAAAGAAAAGCTGCTTTCCCAGGAGAAATAGTCTCTGATTTTTTACAAGAGCATAAAAATTATTTTCCAAAATTAGAGGATTATGCCAATACAGTTTTTAACAAAATACAGGTAAATAATAGAGCAACTTATATGGAATTGTGCAATTATTTAAAAAAGGAATTCAATATTAAAGTTAAAGACGTTTTGCCAGAAGAAAGAAAACCGTTTTCTAAGTTTTTTGATAAAAATAAAAGTGAACTTTTATTAAGTGATTATGTTGCTCTTGAAACAAAAAAACTTTTTGTAGCTGCGCAGATTGCACACGAAGGAGCTATAGGTATTATAAATGAATATTTATCCAAGTTTTCTTTTCCAAGCGAAGAAGCTAAAAAGCTGACGAGTGTAGCTTTGCTCAATTATTGTGGAGCAGCAATGCTTATGCCCTATAAACTTTTTCATAAAGAATGTATGAAAAATAAATATGATCTTGAACTTTTACAAAATACATTTGCAACAACATTTGAGCAAATTGCTCATAGGGTTACAAGTTTGCAAGATCCAAAGCTTCCTGGAGTTCCGTTTCATTTCTTAAGAGTTGATATAGCAGGGAATATATCAAAAAGATTTTCTTTATCAGGTATTGAAATACCAAGATATGGTGGAGCATGTCCAAGATGGAATGTGTACTCTGCTTTCACAAGACCTGGAGTGATCCAGGCAGCAGTTAGCAAAATGTCAAATGGCGAAAAATATGTATGTATAGCAAAAACAGTTGAAAAAGGTGTTGGTGGTTTTGGTGAAGCAAAAAGTATTCTCTCAATAGGACTGGGTTGCGAAGCAAAATATGCAAAAGATTTTGTATATACCGAAAACTTAAACTTGAATGATAAGAAAACTGAAATACCTATTGGTGTTTCTTGTAGAACTTGTGATAGATTAGACTGTTCTCAAAGAGCGTTTCCACCACTTCATAAAAAATTTGATGTAGATGTAAATTCAAGAGGTGTCTCGGTTTATGTTAGTGATCAATAAATCAAAAACAAACTAAGTGCTCAATATGAATTGGTCTTTTAATCCCAAATTTTTCTTGTAAATCGTGTTGATGAATATGATGCGAGTGAACAAAAACAGGTAAAAGTAAATTTTTCATTGTCTTTAATGTATAAATGAAATTTGTACCTCTAAATTTTCTATCAACTACTTCTAATTGGAGATTACTTTTATCATCATGCTCTAAGTCCTCGGGTTGAATCAAAAGTTTTACATTTGCGCCTAGTGGAAATGGTTTTACAAAATTTCCTGTTATCTTTCCAAGCTCATCATTTTCAAGACTTTTTGGACTAGTCACTTTTGCTGGTATTAAAATTCCTTTATTTAAAAAATTAACAACTTCAATTGAATTAGGTAGATGGTAAACATTATAGGGATCATCATACTGTTTAAGTTCATTATTTAATATTATTCCACACTTAGTGCCTAAGTAAAAAGCTTCATAGGAGTCATGTGTTACAATTATTGTGGTAATTTTTAATTTTGCGAGCAATTTTTTAATTTTTTCCTGTATATCCTCTTTGTGGCTTTGATCAACATTAGACAAAGGCTCATCTAATAAAAGTAAATCTGGTTTAGATAAAAGAGATCTTGCAAGAGAAGCTCTTTGGGCCTCTCCAGCGCTAATTTGGTGAGGATACTGATTTAATATTTTTGAAATATCTAACAAATTCACTATCTCATTAAAACTAACTTTTTTATCTTTATGATCTGGATTTTTTTCAGCGCCTAATAATATATTTTTTTCTACTGAGTAATGAGGAAACAAACTATTTTCCTGAAAAGCTAAGGATATATTTCGATTTTCTGGTTCAATATTTATTTTTTCTGAAGACAAAATTTTTCCTTTTAATTTTATGTGGCCATTTTTTATTTTTTCTAATCCTGCTATAGCTCTCAATATAGTTGTTTTTCCAATTCCAGATGGTCCTAATAGACAAACAATGTCACCCTCTTTCTCAATAGAAAATGACATATTTTTGACTTTTGTATTTCCACCAACAACAAAATCAACGTTTTCAACTTCAAAAAAATTATTCATTATGTTCTCTTAGAATATATTTAGAGGCAATTATAATAAAGATTGAAGCAATTGAAATTAAAAATAAAGAAGGTACGGCAGCTGCTTCGAGTAGATCTTCAGATGCTGATATATACGCTGTTGTTGCAAAGGTTTCAAAATTAAAAGGTCTTAAAATAAGAGTTATGGGTAGTTCTCTTATTATTTCTAAGGAAATTAATATTACAATCAATAATAGTGAATTTCTTAAAAATGGGACATGTATATTAAGAAATGTTTTTCTTTTTGAGTAACCCAACATATAAGCACTTTCGTCAACGGCAATATTAATTTTCTCATAACCAGATTTTATGCCATTAAATGCTAAGGAATAAAATCTTATAAAGTAAACTAGAACTAAACCCAATATTGATCCAAAAAAGACTTTTTTAATAGACAAAAATCCTAACGATTTAATTATTGTATTATCAAACCAAGCGATGAAGGTTATAAATGCAACAGCAAGTATAACCCCTGGTATTGCATATCCAGAAATTGACATAGTAGATAATATATTTAAAGTTTTATTATTCGTTACTCTGTTTCCATAATTAGATATTAATGAAAACGATATCAATACTACGCTAGACAGTAATGCTAGATAAAGAGTATTAAGAGAAAGAGTGACAATTTGTAAATCAAACAAATTTTCTGGAAATTTTATTGTCCAGTACAACATCTGACTAAATGGAAATATAAAGCTAATAAAAAATACAAAAAAACAAAACACAAATGCAAAAAAAGACTTTGAACCTTTAAGTTTGATCTTTTCTTTCTGCTTAAATCCACCTTTGATATTGAAGTGATACTTGGCTTTTCTTCTTGATAAATTTTCTATTATAAAAAGAGAAAATATAAACAGTAATAGAAATGAAGCTATTCTATTGGCAAATGCAAGATCGTCAAAAGCAATCCAAGAATTATAAATGCCTGTTGTTAATGTATTTATAGAAAAAAAATCTACTGCACCAAATTCTGCTAATGTTTCCATTGCCACAAGAGATAAGCCAGCAACAATAGCAGGCCTAGCTGCTGGTAATATTATCTTAAAAAACGATTTAAATCTTGAAAAACCGAGGTTTTTTCCTAAATCAATTAGGTTTTGTGATTGATACAAAAATGATGCTCTTGAGAGTATGAATACATAAGCAAAAAGAGAAAATGTCATTGATAAAACTGCACCAAACATTCCATTAAATTTTGGAATAATTTTATTATATTCACCTTCACCTAGTAAATTTGTCAGAATAGTAAAGGCAGTACCATAATTATCAAAGAAGGCCGTTAAAGAATAAGCATAAATATATGGTGGAACAGCAAAAGATAAAATTAATGCCCATTTAAAAAAATCACTTAAAGGAAATTTAAAAAATGATACCAAATAAGCAGTTCCGGTTCCTAACATAAATGTGAAAATTAAAACCAATACAAGTAAAGTTAATGAATTTAGAATGTACTCAATTAAAAAAGTATCTTTTAAAATTTCATAATAGTTTGAAGTGTTTTGAAAGAAACTTGAAAAAACAGTTATAATAGGGATGCAAACAAACAATGAGATTGCAAATGATAACACAAACCAAATATTAAATTTTTTTGTCAAAATATTACCCTTATAATACTAAAGGCTCGTAACTAAAAGGGGGTAATACCAAATAGTTACGAACCTTGTTTGTGAGTAAAGAAAATTACTTCTTGTCTTCAAAAACGCTAAGGATGTGTGAAACCTCTTTGTTTTTGAGCTCAGATAACTTTCTTTTATTTATTTTTTCATTGATTTTTTCACACTCTAAAGCACACGGATCGCATGCTTTAGTAGATTTATTTAAATCAATTTCAAATAAATTTTTTTTATTCATCTAATTATTTCCATCCAGCATCTGTCATTACCTCTACTGCAGCAGCTTGATTTTTTCCATAAGACGAAAGCTTAGTTTTCATATCTTGTTTGAAATCTAATCCTAAATTATTTACTACTAATGGACTTGGAGAAACACCATCAATCATTGGAAACTCAAAAGTATTATTTGTAAAATGCTCTTGAGACTCTGGGGTTAATAAAAACTCTACAAGTTTAATTGCATTAGTTTTATTAGGCGCACCTTTTACTAAAGCTGCACAACTAACATTCATGTGTGTTCCTCTATCATTTTGGTTAGGGAAAAAAGCTTTAACTTTTTTTGCAGCTTCTTGTTGCTCTGCGCCTTTTTTACCGGATAACATGAGTGCTAAGTAGTAAGTATTCGCTACAGCAATATCAGCTTCACCAGCAGCAACTGCCATAATTTGTGCTCTATCATTGCCTTCAGGTGTTCTCGCCATATTTGCTACAACACCTTCAGCCCATGCAGCCGTTGCGGCTTTTCCATTGTTTTTAATTAATGAAGCAACAAGTGATTTATTATAGATGTTACTAGACTTCCTTATTACTAATCTACCTTTCCATTTAGGATCTGCTAAACCCTCATAAGTCATTCCAGATAATTCAGCGCCAGTAACTCTTTCAGGCGAGTAATAAATTATTCTTGCTCTTTTTGCGATACCAACCCACTTATTTGTTCGAAAACTTTTTGGAACAGCTGCTTTTATAGCAGCAGAAGTTAAACCGCCTTGAAGTGCTCCTTTTTTATCCATAGCACCGCATCTTCCAGCATCTGCTGTGATGTAAAGGTCTGCAGTAGCATCAGCACCTTCCTCAAGTATTCTTTTTTCCAAAGCACCTGATTTTCCGTTTATCAAGTTTACTTTTATTCCAGTCAAGTTGGTAAATTTACTGTAAAGCTCTCCGTCTGCTTTATAGTGTCTTGCATTGAATATGTTGACTTCATTTGCAATAGCGAAAGTCGAAGCAAATAAAATTGTAATCAATGCAGAAATTGTTATTTTTTTCATTTAATTTCCTCAGTGTTAATTAAATTATGCGTTGTTTATATTGCAATTGATAACTGTTTGCAATGAGAATGATTATCAGTTGCGTCAATCTGCTCTAATTAAAAACGTCTGATTTAATGGTTTTTTTTTAAAATTTCCACTCGGAAATTTTACTATATAAAAAATTTCTAAATGCTTGAACCCTAGCAACATTTTTTAAAGATTGAGGGTATACAAAATGAGCCTCAGTTATTGGTCCCTCAACTTTTGGGAGGACTTTAATCAAGTTTTTTGACTGAAAAACTAAATAATCAGGTAATGCTGCTAAACCCACTCCGCTCTCAACAGCCAACAGTAGTCCCATTACGCTGTTAACTTTCATAATTGATTTTCTTTTTTTTGAATCTTTCATGCCAATTTTAACTGCCCAATCTGGATTATAAACTGGAGAAGGCGTTCCTTTTCCAAAAGATATAAATTTATGTTTATTCAAGTCAGCTATGCTTTTAGGCATACCATATTTTTCTAAATAAGAATTAGAGCCGTAAATATGGTAATTAATATCCATTAATTTTTTTTGAATGTAGTTTAATTGTTTTGGTCTTCGCATAAAAATACCAATATCGGCTTGTCTGGTACTTAAATCTAGCTCTTTATCATCAAAAATAAGCTCAACTTCCATTTCTGGGTGAAGTTGCATAAATTCTTGTATTCTTGGAGTTAACCAATGTGTGCCAAAACTTCTAACTGTAGTAATGGTGATTTTACCTGTTGGTTTGTTTTTTTGGTCACCTAATGAGGTTTCAACCTCTTTTAATTTGCTTATAACCTCATGTGCAGTTTTATAGACATATTCTCCATTTTCTGTGAGAGTTAAGCCTCTTGCATGTCTCTCAAATAATTTAACTTTTAAGTCATCCTCTAATGATTGTATTTGTCTACTTATTGCAGACTGGCTTAAATTTAAAATTACTGTCGCACTTGTAAAACTTCCAGCTTCCGCCACAGCATGAAAGATTTTTAATTTATCCCAATCCATTACTTGCTCAAATTTATTAAGTATCTTCCTGATGTTTTTCCCTCTAGCATTTTCGAGTATGTATTTAGAAGCTCATCAAGACTTATTTCTTTAATTGATTTTTCTAACAAACTAAAATCTATAAGTTTTGGTAGTTCCCCCCATAAAAAATCTCTTCTTTTTTTTGAGGTATCTACTGAATTTATACCCCAAAGCTTCACTCCCCTAATAATAAATGGCATAACTGTTGTATTTAATTTGTAGTGATTGGCATTACCACATGCAGCAACAATTCCTTTGTCTCTTATATGTGAAAGAACATTTGCTAAGATATTTCCTCCAACAGTATCTACCGCCCCATCATATAATCCTTTATCAAGTGGTCTTGCGTCTTTATCTAAATCAGCAGTATTTATAAGGTTTTTTGCACCCAATGACTTTAAATAATCATGATTTTCTTTTTTTCCTGAAACTGCAGTAACATTTATACCTAATTTATTTAAAATCATTACTGCCATACTTCCAACACCACCAGAAGCTCCAGTTACAATTACATCAACTACTTTTTTTTGTAACAATAGCTCTTCTCTCGCCTTAACTGCAAATGCACATTGAATAGCTGTAAGGCCCGCGGTTCCTAATATCATTGATTGCTTTGCTGATAAATTTTTTGGTCTTTTTACAAGAAACTCTCCTTTTACTTTGGCGTATTGTGAATATCCACCATAATATAATTCGCCCACTCTCCATCCAGTACAAATAATTTGATCACCCTCTTTATAATTTTCATTTTTACTTTCAACGACAGTCCCTGAAAAATCTATACCAGGTATGTGTGGAAATTCTTTTACTAATTTTGCACCATTTTTCAAAATAAGAGCATCTTTATAGTTCAAACCTGAATAATCTACTTTTGCTAAAACATCTCCATGTTTTAAAAAGTCTTTACTTACTGATTTTACGACTCTAGTAAATTTGTCTCCCTCTTGATTTACAACTAGTGCTTTGAAATTATCGGACATATCTGAAAATTATTATACAGATATTTATTTGCTTATAAATCGTAAATATCTGTTTTGGTAACTTAGGTCTTCTTTAAATTGACCTAAATAGTAATTAGTTACTGTTGTTGCTTGCTCTTTTTTTACCCCTCTCATAGTCATACACATATGATTAGAGTCTATTGTTACAGCTACCCCTTTTGCATCCAAAGCTTCCATAACAGTTTTAGCAATTTGCATAGTTAATCTCTCTTGAGTTTGGAGTCTTTTAGAAAAAGCTTCCACGACTCTAGCTAGCTTACTTAAACCTACAACTCTCTCGTTAGGTATATAAGCAACATGTGCGATACCAATTATTGGTGCCATATGATGCTCACAATGGCTTTGAACAGAAATATTTTTTTGGATTACAATATCATTATATCCATCAACATCCCCAAATGTTTTTGATAAAATTTTATATGGATCCTCTTGATAACCTTTAAAATATTCTTTGAATGCTTTTCTAACTCTTTTTGGAGTTTCTAATAAGCCTTCTCGACCAGGATCTTCACCAATATATTTTAAAATTTTGACGAAAGCTTCTTCTGCTTCTTTGTCAGATATTGCGTTATCTATATTAGTTTTGTTTATTTCTTTAACTAATTTCATCGAAGTCCTTATACATATAAATACATATTTTTAAAATATTTAATATATCTAAAGATATGTTACATAAGAACTATATATGTTTAAAAAAAGAGAAAATGTTAAAGAAATAGAGGAAGGCAAGCTGCTATCACCAAGATTTGATAACGACGGTCTGATACCAGTTGTGACAACATGTGCCAATACAAAAGAAATATTAATGCACGGTTACATGAACGTAGAGTCGCTTCGACTAACTATTGAAACAAAAGAGGCTCATTATTGGAGTAGATCTAGGAAACAGATTTGGCACAAAGGTAAAACCAGTGGTTTTGTGCAAAAAGTAAAGGAGTTAAGAATTGATGATGATCAAGATTCTGTTTGGATAAGTGTAGACATTGGGAATGGATCCAGTTGTCATGTTGGTTACAGATCATGTTTTTACAGATCGGTTCCATTAGGTAAAATTGATGATGGCAGAAACATAGAAATGAAATTTGAGGAAAAAGAAAAAAAATTTGATCCTGAGAAAGTTTACAGAGGGCAACCAAACCCAACAAAAGTTTAATGGAAGATAATCAAAAAAATGTATTAGGAGAAAACCTTGAAGATTGTTCCCTTGATCCACTAACCGGTTGGTATAGAGATGGTTGTTGTAAGACAGATGGGAATGATAAAGGTGTTCATACAGTTTGTGCTAAAGTGAATAGAGAATTTTTAAATTGGTGCAAAGATGCAGGTAATGATTTAATCACACCTCATCCAGAATTTGGTTTCCCAGGTTTAAAAGATGGGGATAGTTGGTGTGTCTGTGCTAGCTGGTATGCTAGAGCTGTACAAGCTGGTAAAGGTTGTCCAATATATTTGAAAAAAACTCATCAAAATACTTTAAAGTTAATTCCAATTGAAACTTTAAAAAAGTTTGCAATAGATTTATCCTAGGCTAATAAAGCTGGGCATCAGAAAAACTACCAGAGCAACTTTTATTAAATTTTGATATTGGATGAATAATATTAATTTTAATTGTACTCTTGTTTATTAAAGTTTCAATTTGATCCTCATTTAAATTTTGAAAATTGAATATATTATTTTTTATATTTTCTAATAAAATTTCTTCTGTTATTGAATAATTGGGTTTTAAAGTAAAAAGATTATAACCAAATTTATTTGCAACGATTTTATTTCTTATTATATTACAATCAGCAATCTTAGGTTTATATTTTTTTTTTTTCAAATATCTATTTTTGTCCATAATTGCATTAATTTTAATTATGGTATTATTTTCACTATCGATATTTACATCATAATTAATAGATTGATATCTTACCATAAGTCCAGCTCTTTTAGAGCTCGTAACCCGAGATTGATTTTTCAAAAAAAAAATTTCGTATTTCATTAATATCAAATCCTTAAGAGTAAGATTTATATTATTTAGATTGTTTGCTTTAGTGTTAGGAATAAAAAAAAAAATTAAAAATATAGAAGAAAAAAAAATTTTTTTACATATTTCCATATTTTGGACCACCACCACCTTCTGGGGTTACCCAGGTAATATTTTGAGATGGCTCTTTAATATCACAAGTTTTACAATGAATACAATTCTGTGAGTTAATAACAAATTTTGAGGTGCCATTTTCGACTTGAACCTCATAAACACCCACAGGACAATATCTTTGAGCAGGTTCGTCATATTTTTCTAATGTGTAATTTATTGGTAAGTTGGGATCTTTAAGTTTTAAATGCACAGGTTGATTTTCAGCATGATTTGTCCCAGTTAAGTAAACTGAGCTTGTTTTGTCAAAAGTAACTACATTATCTGGTTTTGGATAATCAATTTTCGGCATATTTTTTGCATCTTTTAATGTCTCATGGTCAGCGTGTTTGTGTCTTAAAGTAAACGGCAGCTTACCTCTGAACAATATTTGATCTATTCCTGTAAAAATTATTCCAAGTATTAGACCCCAGCTAAAGCTTGGTTTAACATTTCTTGCAGCATGCAATTCTTCATATAACCAACTTTTTTTAAATTTCTCATCATAAATTGATAGTTCTTTTTGTTGATTTAAATGCTCAAATATTGTTTCTGCTGCTATCATACCACTCTTCATAGCAGTATGTGAGCCTTTGATTTTTGGCATATTTAATGTTCCTGCATCACAACCAACTAATAAAGCACCAGGCATATACATTTTTGGCAAACTTTGAATACCTCCTTCAATCAAGGCTCTTGCACCATATGAAATTCTTTTACCTTTTTCGATATATTTTTTAATCGCCGGATGAGTTTTAAATTTCTGGAATTCATCAAACGGAGATAAATATGGATTTTTGTAATCTAATCCAATCACGTAACCCAAAA
The DNA here is from genome assembly GCA_902584015.1 of uncultured Pelagibacteraceae bacterium. Taxonomy (GTDB): domain Bacteria; phylum Pseudomonadota; class Alphaproteobacteria; order Pelagibacterales; family Pelagibacteraceae; genus Pelagibacter. Next base: position 13,790 of record CACHYG010000007.1, on the reverse strand, counting down.
AGATTTGTTTGTTTTCTGCATGATACATAAAACTTCCACCATAAGTTTGATTATCCAATGGCCATCCAGCTGTATGCATTACCAGACCTTCTTGATGTTGATCCTCACTGATTTCCCAAATTTCTTTAAAACCAATTCCGTATTGTTGTGGATCTTTTCCTTTATTTAATTCAAATTTATTTATTAATTGTTTTCCTAGATGTCCCCTGCACCCTTCTGCAAATATTGTAACTTTTGCATGTAACTCCATACCAGGTTCATAACTGTCTTTTTTTTCACCATTTTTATCTAGACCCATATCTTGTGTTGCAACACCTTTAACTGAACCATCATCGTTATATAAAATTTCACTTGCTGGAAAACCAGGAAAAATTTCAACGCCTAAACTTTCAGCTTGTTCGGCAAGCCATCTGCATAAATTTGCTAAACTTATTATATAATTATTATGATTTTGCTGAACCTTAGGTAACAACCATGTAGGCCAACTTAAAGATTTTGTTTTTCCTAAAAATAAAAATTTTTCTTTAGAAACTTTTGATTTAATTGGACTATTTAATTCTTTCCAGTTAGGAATCAACTCATCTAAAGCACGAGTTTCAAAAACATTGCCTGACAAAATATGTGCTCCTATTTCAGATGCTTTTTCTAAAACACAAACATTTAAGTCAGCATTTAATTGTTTTAGTTTAATTGCTGCAGATAAACCAGAGGGACCACCTCCAATAATTACAACATCGTATTCCATTATCTCTCTAGACATATTGGAAATTTTTACAGTATTTGTTATTTTTGTATAGTGTTTAATTTGTTCAATTCTTCCAGAAACTTTGGAAGCGCATCAAATAAATCAGCTTCTAAGCCGTAATCTGCAACGGAAAAAATAGGTGCTTCCCCATCTTTATTAATTGCGACAATTACCTTGCTTTCTTTCATGCCAGCTAAATGTTGAATTGCTCCAGAAATTCCGACAGCTATGTATAAATCTGGAACAACTACTTTACCAGTTTGTCCAACTTGGTGGTCATTTGTAATGTAGCCTGCATCGACTGCTGCTCTTGATGCACCAATTGCTGCATTTAATTTGTCTGCAATAGCTGTGATAAGTTTAAAATTTTCACCACTCTGCATACCTCTACCACCTGAAATTACTATTCTTGCTGTACCAAGTTCTGGTCTATCTGATTTAATTTCTTCTTTTTTTACAAATTTAGTATTTTGAGATGCATCTGTATTTTCACCTTTAACTATTTCTGCTGATCCACCTGAGGTAGGAGCAGGATCAAATGATGTAGGTCTAATAGTGATACATTTTTTTTTATCAGTACTTTTAACTGTAGCAAATGCATTGCCTGCATAGATAGGTCTTAAAAAAGTGTCTTCAGAAATTACTTTTATAATATCACTTACTTGAGAAGTATCTAACAATGCAGCAATTCTAGGCATTAAATTTTTTCCAAATGTATTTGCTGAACAAACAATGTGCGAGTAATTTTCTGCGTGCTTGAGTATTACCGGTGTATAATTTTCCGCAATATAGTTTTCGTAAATATCATTGTCTACATGTATTACTTTTTTAACATTAGGAACTTCTGATAATGATTTAGCAACCAGATCAGCATTTTTACCTATTACCAATACGTGTAAATCATCATTTATTTGAGATGCAGCAGATATAGCATTAAGAGTAAATGGCTTTACTTCTTTATTGTTATGCTCTGCTATCAACAAAACTGACATTATATTACTTTAGCCTCATTTTTTAATTTTTGAACCAACTCTTCAACACTAGAAACTTTTATTCCAGCTTTTCTTTTTGGTGGTTCTTCAACTTTAATATGCTCGATTCTAGGTTTTATATCAATGCCTAATTCTGAAGCATCTATTTGCTCGAGAGGTTTTTTCTTTGCCTTCATTATATTAGGTAAAGATGCGTATCTGGGCTCATTTAATCTTAAATCACATGTAACAATAGATGGTATTTTAACTTCAATTGTCTCAAGGCCTTCATCAACTTCTCTGGTTACCTCTAATACATTATCTTTGACATCGATTTTAGAAGCGAATGTTGCTTGAGGCCAATTCAAAATTGCAGCTAGCATTTGACCAGTTTGATTACAATCATCATCAATAGCTTGTTTGCCCATAAAAACTAAATCTGGTTTTTCTTTTTCTACAATTTTTTGTAAAATTTTTGCAACTGCTAATGGCTCTACAGTACCAGACACTTTTACTAGTATTCCTCTGTCAGCACCAACTGCTAATGCTTTCCTAACTGTCTCTTGAGCTTTTTCTTCTCCAACTGTTACAGCAACTATTTCCTTCGCTTTACCAGACTCTTTAATTTTAACTGCCTCTTCAACTGCATTATCATCCGGTGGATTTGTTGACATTTTGACATTATCTGTAACAACGCCAGATCCATCTTCTTTAACTCTAATTTGGACGTTGTAATCAATAACTCTTTTAACTGCTACTAGTATTTTCATTAAGCTCTTAGTAATTCATTTTCTGCATCATAAGGACTATCTTCTAAAATTGTTGCTTCGTGCATCTTGCCGAGTATATCAATTTTAAGTTTTTGTCCAACATTTGCCAAAGTAGGCTTTACCATACCAAGTGCAATAGATTTTCCTAATCTAAAACCATAATCTCCACCTGTAGCCCTTCCAACAACAGATCCGTTTTCATATATTGGATTATTTCCTAATACATCGGCATCAGTGACGTTATGAACTTCCAATGTTACCAACTTATTATTAAACCCTTTTTCTCTCCATTTATTTAGTGCATCTAATCCAATGAAGCTTCCTTTGTTTGGGTGAATAAATCTATCTAATCCACTCTCATACGGCGCATACTCAATTGATAATTCTGTTCCTACAAGTTTATAAGATTTTTCAACTCTTAGACTATTCATCGCTCTTATTCCGAAAGGTTTTAAACCTAAATCTTTTCCCGCCTCCATTAACTTATCAAATATGTGATTTTGATATTCAATTGGGTGATGGAGCTCCCAGCCTAGCTCACCAACAAAATTTACTCTCATAGCATTTACAGGTGCATAACCAACATCTACGTTTTTCGCACTCAACCATTTAAAATTTTCATTAGAAAAATCATCTTTAGAAACTCTTCGCATTAGCTCTCTTGATTTTGGACCCGCAACCACTAATACTCCTGTACTATTAGTTAAATTTTCAAATATCACACTTCCATCTTTAGGCATCCATTTATGGATCCAGTCATGGTCAAGTCTTTGAAAAGCTCCTGCAGAAACTAAATAGAAACTATCCTCAGCTTCTCTTAAGATTGTAAATTCTGAATGCACGCCACCTTTTGTATTTAATGCATGACATAAATTTACTCTTCCTATTTTTTTTGGAAGTTTATTTGCAACCAAATTATCTAAAAATTCCTCTGCTTTTGGACCTTTAATTCTGCATTTTGCAAATGCAGTCATATCTAAAAGCCCAACATTTTCTCTAACGTTCTTACATTCTTTTTCAACTGCTTTAAACCATTTTGACCTTCTAAAAGACCAATCGTCTTTTTGTTCCATGCCATCTGTTGCAAAAAAATTTGGTCTTTCCCACCCAAATTTTTGACCAAATACAGCGCCTAATTTTTTCATTCTATCGTAACACGGTGCTGTTCTTAACGGTCTTGCTGATTCTCTTTCTTCATCAGGGTAATGAATTATGAATACATTTCTATAAGCTTCTTCATTCTTTTCTTTTAAATAAGATTTAGAGCAATAATCACCATATCTTCTAGGTTCAACACCAAGCATGTCAATTGTAGGTTCGCCATCTACAATCCATTCTGCTAATTGCCAACCTGCTCCTCCGGCTGCTGTTATTCCAAAACTATGACCTTCGTTAATCCAAAAATTTTTAAGTCCCCATGCAGGTCCAACAATTGGATTTCCGTCTGGAGTGTAACAAATTGCTCCATTATAAACTTTTTTGACACCCACCTCTCCAAAAGCAGGAACTCTGTGAATTGCTCCTTCAATATGTGGAGCTAATCTGTCTAAATCTTCTTGAAATAATTCGTATTCAGAATCTTTTGATGGTCCATCAACATAACAACATGGAGCACCATCTTCATAAGGTCCAAGTATAAGACCACCTGCTTCTTCTCTCATATACCATCTACTATCACTGTCTCTTAATACTCCCATTTCAGGTAAACCTTCTTTTTTTCTTTTTTGAATTTCAGGATGAGGCTCTGTAACAATGTATTGATGTTCGACTGGTATGACTGGTATTTCTAATCCAACCATTTTTCCTGTTTGTCTTGCAAAGTTTCCTGAGCATGACATAACATGTTCACATTCAATACTCCCTTTATCAGTTTCGACAACCCAACCATTTTTGGTTTGTTTAATTCCAACTACGTTTGTGTTTCTGTAAATCTCTGCTCCTCTATTTCTTGCTCCTGTTGCTAAAGCTTGAGTAAGATCTGCAGGTTGAATGTATCCATCCTCTGGGTGTTGAATTGCTCCAACTAGATCACTTGTATTACATAAAGGCCAAATTTCTTTAACTTGATCTGGCGTTAAAAATTTTACATCTACACCTATTGTTTGTGCAACCCCAGCATACTGATGGTATTCGTCCATTCTATCCTTTGTGCTTGCAAGTCGAATATTTGAAACGACACTAAAGCCAACATTCTTACCCGTCTCTTCCTCAAGAGTTTTGTAAAGGTCAACAGCGTATTTGTGTAGTTGGCCAACTGAGTAACTCATATTAAAGAGTGGGAGTAAACCTGCAGCATGCCATGTTGAACCTGAAGTAAGCTCTTTTCTCTCAACTAATACAACATCGGACCAACCTTTTTTTGCTAAATGATATAAAGCACTTACACCAACTACTCCGCCTCCAACAATAACTACTTTAGCTTTTGATTTCATAAAACCGATTTCTACTAGATTTTTGATTTGAACGAAACAAAATTTTAATAGTCGTCATCCTCATCTCGCCATCCTTTTATATACATCAAATACGCAGCCACAGTTACACTTATACATCCTACTATCATCCCTAAGTTTAGGCCAAATTGTTTGCCAAAGAAATACCAACCGAGTTGGGTGGATCCTATGGTTGGCACGCATAAAATTAACATTAAAATTGGAATTCTTTCATAAAAAGGTTTTTTCTTCATTTAAATTGACGATCCTAGTGGCATTGGTTGTGAGACACCACTTGTTAACCAACAGTTTTTAAGCGGACCAGATTTGTCATATTTTTTAACCACCCATTCAAATTGATAATATTTTTTCTTATCATCTAAAACTGTAACTCTATAGGTTGCACTGTTTTCTGAGGCGGAGATAATATCTATTTTATTTTCAAGATGATTGATTAACATTTCATACATATCACTTTTGAGCATTGACTTAAATTTCTCGAGTGGACCTGTATATTTTTTATTATTTGGGTGTGCAAACTCCCATGTTTGCTCAATACCAAAATCTTCGTACGGTTCATTATTATTTTTTAACCCATTTAATTGTATCTCTACAACCTCTAACGGCTTAATTGAGTTTTTTGGCTTCATTAACTCAGCATTACAAATAGTCTGAAAACAAAAACTTAAAAAAATTAATATTACAATTTTGTTTTTATATAAATACATTTTTACTCAAACAATATAACATGAGAAAAATAAATTAACTTTACAATAAGGACGCAAATGAAAATTGGTTTTATAGGCCTAGGAAATGTTGGGGGGAAACTTGCGGGCAGTCTATTGAGAAACAACTTCAAATTGACTATTTATGATCTTGACCCAAAAACAATGGAAAATTTAATCTCAAAAGGAGCAAGTATTTCAAAAAATCCAAAAGAGCTTGCTCAAGATTCTGATCTAATTATTACATGCTTACCCTCACCTGAAATATGTAGAGAGGTAATGGAGTCAAAAGACGGTGTAATTAATGGGTTATCAAAAAATAAGATATGGCTCGAAATGAGTACGACTGATGAAAAAGAAGTAAAAAGAATTGGAAAGTTAGTTAAAGAAAAAAAAGCATTTGCTCTTGATGGACCAGTAAGCGGAGGTTGCCACAGAGCTGATACAGGAAATATTGCAATATTCGTTGGTGGAGAAAGATCTGCATTTGAAAAAATTTTTTCTGCTCTTTCATCAATGGGTGAAAAAATTCTTCATACTGGAGAATTAGGCTCTGCTTCTGTTTTGAAAGTTATAACAAATTACTTAGCATCAGTTCATTTAGTTGCTTTAGGTGAAGCTTGGACTGTTGCAAAAAAATCTAATTTAGATTTAGAAAAAACTTTTAAGGGAATTGCTATTTCATCTGGAAATTCATTTGTGCACGAAACAGAAAGCCAAGTAATATTGAATGGTTCCTATAATATAAATTTTACGATGGATTTAGTTTTAAAAGATACTTCTTTATTTGATAATTTAGCAAAAAAACTTAATTCATCTTTAGAAATATCACCAATGATTGTAAAAATTTTTCAGGAAGGTTTGAAAAACTATGGTCCTCGCGCATGGTCTTCAATGATAGTTAAAAGAATGGAGGATAAGAATAAAATAGACTTTAGAGCAAAGGGTTTTCCAACCAGGATTATAGATAAAGAGCCTGAAAAGAAAGGTTATGAGATTTAACAGACAAGGTCATAATATTGTTCATAGAGGACTAGCAAAAAAAAATTTCAAAGAAAATTCAATTAAAGCCTTCAAGTTTTGCTTTAAAAAAAATTATGGAATTGAAACTGATTTACATACAACTTTAGAAAATAAAATTATTTGTTACCATGATTTTAGCCTAAAGCAATTTAATAGTAAAAAGTTAATAAAAAATTTAAAATATAAAGATATAAATAAAATTACATCAAAATATAAAATGCATATTCCAACTTTGGATGAGGTAATAAAAATTTCAAAAAAAAATTACTTAATGCTAGAAATTAAATCAAAATTCACAAAAGAAAACTTTTTAAATCTTATTTCTAGTATAAAAGGATTAAAATATTATAGCATAACCTCTTTTAATGAAAAAAATATTTCAAATATAAATAAAATTAAAAAAAATTTAAATTTAGGGCTAGTTTTTTCATCGACTTCTTCAATAAAACTAATTTTGCAAAAAAGTAAGTTAAAATACCTTAAATTATTAGTTTTGGAAAAAAAATTTCTTACTAATAAAAAACTCTTAAAAATAAAAAAACCTATTTATTTTTACACAATTAAAGATAAAAAATTGAGAAAAAAATTTTTAGAAAAAAATCTTATTATTGAAAATTTATAATTATTGCGATAGATAACTAAGTCTACCAATTATCTCATCACGATCCATATAGTAACCCTGTAGGTGTCTATGTCCTGAGTTAGGATCGAATGCTGTTCTACCGTGTAAAACTCTTCTGTTATTAAAAGAGTATATATCTCCTGGATTTAATCTGAACTTAATAACAAATCTATCATCATGTAATAGATTGCCAAATCTATGATGCGCGAAATAAACTTGGTCCATTACATCTGGATGACAATCTAATGCATCCATAGTTGCAACACTAAATCTAATATCATTATAATCACCATCTTTAGTTAAACTTATTGCAGGTGCATAAAAACTTCTGTGAGCTTGCTGGGTATAATCCTTATCTCTAAATTTTAATGGTATATTTACTAAAGTATCAAAAATATCCTTTTCATTATTCTTTAAGTAATCTGCAACAGCAAAACCATCAACTGCTGATGAATCTCCTCCATCAGCTGAATTTATAAGACAATGTAAAAACTGATAGCCTGGTGGATTTTCAAACCAAGGTAAATCCATATGATTTTTCAAAGCGTGAGCTGTATAGGCTGAGTTATTTGGTTTAGGTATATTTATAACTTCAAAAGGTGTTTTAAAAAAAGTTTCTCTTGTGTGACTAATTCTATTTAAAACTTCAAAAGCCGATTTTTCTTTTGTTGGTGCGTTGTTTACTAAAGCTATTCCATTATAGTGAAGAAGTTTTAACCACTTTATTAAACCTTCATCTGAAGACATGATTTCATCGCAATCAATGCTTATAGACTTTATATTTTTTTCAATCGATTTGTCCCAAAGTTGGTATGGAGAAATATATTTTTGTTTATTTTTGATTGTGTAACAGTTTTTTCTTAACCAATTAATATCATAAAAACTTGTATGATTTCCTTCACTCCAAACTATTTCTAGTTTGCCTTCATCATTAACTTTGTATTTTGTTGGATTTAAATTTTTAGAAACGTTTAATATATCAAACATTCTATGCCTAGAATCTTTATCGTGTGCCGTTGGACAATTATCCCTTAACCATAAATAATTAAATTTACTTTCTTCTCCATCGCTCCAAAGAATTCTTAGGTAGGTTCCGTTTTTTTCAAGTTTCGAAATACTGAGCATGCTTAAAATTTATTATACTTATTTACATTTTCAATGCAATTTATAGTTGATAAATTATTGTTTTTTTAAATAATATCAAAAATAAAATTTGTTACTTTGCAACAAACTTGGACAACTGTTAAAACTTTATAAAAAATGAGTAAAATTGAAATTAGTAATGTTTATAAAATATTTGGTCCCTCTCCGAAGAAGATCCTACCTATGGTACAAGAAGGTGCTACTAAAGAAGAAATTTTAGAAAAAACAGGACATACAGTTGGTTTGGATAACGTGTCACTTAAGATTGATGAAGGTGAAACATTTGTATGTATGGGCTTATCTGGTTCAGGTAAATCTACTTTAATTAGGCATATTAATCGGTTAATCGACCCAACATCAGGTGTGGTTTCTGTAGAAGGTACTGATGTGATGAGTTTAGACAAAAATAAATTAATAGATTTTAGAAGACATAAAATGAGCATGGTTTTTCAAAGGTTTGGGCTATTTCCACATAAAACTGTTTTAGAAAATGTTGGTTACGGACTTGAGGTTCAGGGTAAAAAACCTGAGGATAAAAATAAAGTTGCTATGGAAAAAATAGAAGCTGTTGGTTTAAGTGGCTTTGAAAACCAATACCCAAACCAACTATCTGGAGGTATGCAACAAAGAGTTGGTTTAGCAAGAGCGCTTGCTACTGACACTGACATATTATTAATGGATGAAGCTTTTTCAGCACTTGACCCTTTAATAAGAAGTGACATGCAAAAACAGTTGCTTGATTTACAAGGCGAATTAAAAAAAACGATAGTTTTCATTACGCATGATTTAGATGAATCTTTAAAATTAGGTGATCATATTGGAATTTTAAATGGAGGAAGATTAGTTCAAGTCGGAACCCCAATAGAAATAATAATGAAACCTGCGGATGATTATGTTTCAGCATTTGTTAAAGATGTAAATAGAGCAAAAGTTATAAAGGCCAAAATAATAATGAAATCAGTAAATGAGGTTGATAATATTGACAAATCAAATCTTGTTAAAATAAATGAAGATCAATTTATAGAGGAATTCCTACCACAAGTAGTTTGTTCAAATGCAAACTGTGAGGTTGTAGATAAAAGTGGAAATACTAAGGGATTTCTAACCCAAAAAGAGTTATCTAAAGCACTTGCTAAAGAACATTTAAAAGAAGCAGTTAAAACTAATTAATTATAATTGGTTTATTAAATCTGGAGCAATTTTTTTTGATTTTCCAAAAAATTTAAGTGCTTTTATAGCCTCTATATTTGATTTATCTCCATCTACAACAACAAATCCAATCATTCCCATACTTTTATGAGGTGTGCACCAATAAGCATAAATACCTGGCACAGTAAATTTATATTCAGCATCTTTGTTCATTTTAGATTTAAATTTTTCAACACCAGCAGGAAACCCACCTTTTATAAACTCTACGTTATGACCTTTGGTTGTCGCTTTCCAAAAAACTGTATCACCTGACTTTACTTTTACAATTTTTTGTGAGTAAATCATACTCTCTTTTCCTAGTTTGTTAAGCATCTCAATTGTTACATCTGCTGCATTCAACAAAGTTGGTAATAAAGTAATTGATATGGTTATTAACGATCTTTTGATTATAGATTTTAAATTCATGCAGCTTATTTAATATTTAAAGTTATCTTATCAACTCTAATATTGGAGCAAGTTGCCACAGGATATAGTTTTAAAGATTTTTATTTATGCTTTACTAGTTTTAACTTTTCTCTAGTTTCGGCAGGCGTCATTACTGAAGCTCCTAAGTCCTCAACAATTCTTCTTGCCTTTTCAACTAGTTGAGCATTTGTAGCTAACTTTCCTTTTGAAATATATAAATTATCCTCAAGCCCTACTCTTGGGTTTCCACCCATTACTACTGTTTGAGCAACATAAGGCATTTCATTTTTAGAAATTGCAAAACCACTCCATACTGCCTCTTTTGGCATAATATCTTTCATTGCTTGCATTGCTAAAGGTGTAGCGGGTGCACCCCAAGGAATACCTAAACACATTTGGAACATTGGGGGATCACTGAGTAATCCTTCTTGATATAACTGAGCTCCAAACCACATATTTCCTAAATCAAAAGCTTCTATCTCTGGTTTAACTTTTATTTCTTGAAGTCTTTTTGCTGCTTTTCTTAAATCTCTTGGGGTATTGATTGTAATAACAGATCCATCTCCAAAATTTAAAGTCCCACAATCAAGAGTACAAATCTCAGGCAAGAACTGTTCAGCATTTGCAATTCTTTCCATTACATTCGCCATATCAGTTAATGGACCAAATTGAAGTGGACTATTTTCTCCTATATCTAAATCACCACCCATTCCAGTCGTAAGATTTAGAACTACATCTGTGTCTGATGATCTGATTCTATCGACAACTTCTTTGTATAATTCTAATCTTCTACTTGGTGTTCCATCTTCCTCTCTAACATGTATATGTGCAATCGCTGCACCTGCTTTTGCTGCTTCGATTGCAGATTTTGCTATTTGTTCTGGTGTCTTTGGTAAATCAGGATGTTTTTTAGCAGTATCACCAGATCCAGTAACTGCACACGATATAAATACTTTATTGTTCATAATTTATTAATGATATAGTTTATTATAATTAATATGGAAATAACAGAATTAAAAAAAGATTTAGCAGCTACTTTTAGATGGACTGCTAGATTGAATATGAATGAGGGAGTTGCAAATCACTTTAGCGCATGTGTGCCTGGTTCAACTGATGAATTTTTAGTTAATAAATCAGGTGTTCATTTTAGCCAAATGAAAGTAAGTGATTTAATTTTGGTTACCAAAGAAAATATCGAGGAATTAAAAAATAAACCCGACCTTGTGGATGCTACTGCAATAAATATTCATGGAACAATTCACCAAAAAGTACCACATGCAAAATGTATATTTCATGTTCATTCAAAATACGCTACAGCTCTCTCTGCTTTGAAAAATCCTACTCTTCCTCCAATAGATCAAAATACAATGAGGTTTTATAACCGAGTATCTATATATAATGAGTATGGTGGTATGGGTTTTGAAGAAGAGTCGCTTAAAATGGCAGCTGCATTGGGAAATAAACAGAATCTGTTAATGTCAAATCATGGAATTTTAACTACTGGTGAAACTGTTTCGGATGGATTTGATGCATTGTATTATTTTGAAAAATCTGCAGAAACATATTTAACAGCTTTAGCAACTGGAAAAGAATTAAATGTAGCATCACACGAAGTGGCAGAAAAAACAGCACAAGAATGGTCAAACTATCCTTCTGATATGGGAAGAGCACATTTAGATCAGATCAGATTAATTTTAGATAAAGAAGAACCTGATTATCAAAATTAAAAAAATAAATTATGAAAGATAAAAAAAAATTTTATATAAATGGACAATGGGTCAATCCAGTTAAAGCAAAAGATTTTAATGTAATTAATCCCTCTACCGAAGAAGTTTGCGCAATAATTTCTCTAGGCAGCTCAGAAGATACTGATCTTGCTGTAAAATCTGCAAAGTCATCTTTTGAAACTTGGAAAGAAACTTCAAAGCAAGAAAGAATAAAGCTTTTAGAAAAATTATTAGAAATCTATAAATCTAGATGGGATGAAATGACTAATGCCATATCTACTGAGCTTGGCTGTCCAAAAGATTGGTGTTCAGCTAATCAAACTGCATCAGGTGCAGGTCATATTGAAGATTTTATAAAAAGATTAAAAGAATTTAATTTTGAACCTGGTTTTGACAAAGGATCTGTTAATCACATTGTATATGAACCAATTGGTGTATGTGGTTTAATTACTCCTTGGAACTGGCCAATTAATCAAATAGCTCTTAAAGTCGTGCCAGCACTTGCAACTGGTTGTACAATGGTTTTGAAGCCTTCTGAGATAGCTCCTTTATCAGCAATGCTTTTCGCAGAAATGATTCATGATGCAAAATTTCCTGCGGGTGTGTTTAATTTAGTAAACGGAGATGGGCCAGGTGTTGGTACAGATTTATCAGGACATCCTGATGTTGATATGGTTTCCTTTACTGGATCGACAAGAGCTGGAAAGTTAATTACAAAAAATGCAGCTGATACAATTAAAAGAGTTTGTTTAGAGCTTGGAGGTAAGGGTGGAAATATTGTATTCGCTGATGCTTATCCTGATGCAGTTAGAGATGGAATACAAAACGTCATGAGTAACTCTGGTCAATCATGTGATGCACCAACAAGAATGTTAGTAGAAAAATCAATATACAAACGAGCAGTAGAACAAGCTGCCGATGAAGCTAATAAAATTAAAGTAGATCTTGCATCAAAAGCCGGCGAACATATAGGTCCGGTGATATCTAAAACACAATACGATAAAATTCAAAGTTTAATCAAGAGTGGAATTGAAGAGGGTGCAACTTTAGTAGCTGGTGGACCTGAGAAACCTGAAGATTTCAAAAAAGGATATTTTATAAAGCCAACAGTGTTCACAGATGTAAATAATGATATGAGAATCGCCAAAGAGGAAATTTTTGGTCCAGTTTTATCTATAATACCCTTTGAGAACGAAGAAGAAGCAATAAAAATTACAAATGACACTGAATATGGTCTTGGAAACTATTTGCAAACTGAAGACAAAGAAAAAGCAAAAAGAGTTTCAAAAAAATTAAGATCTGGAATTGTGTACGTAAATCATAAACCTGCGGACTCTGGCACTCCATTTGGTGGTTATAGACAGTCTGGAAATGGACGTGAAGGAGGTACCTGGGGTTTACATGAATATTTGGAAGTGAAAACTATCACTGAATGGAAAAATTAAGATGATTGGGTATGTAATGGTAGGCACAAATAATCTAGATAAAGCCATTAATTTTTATGATGAAGTTTTACAAATTATAAGTTTAAAAAGAAAAGATACTGATGAATTTTGTGCTGGATATACGCAAAAAGACGGCGATGGTGCTATAGAATTTTATGTTACAAAACCAGCAAATGGTAAAACTGCTACCTTCGGAAATGGAACGCAAGTTTCTTTTATTGTTTCATCAAGAGAGATAGTTGATAAATTTCATGAGATCGGTTTAAAAGCAGGCGGTAGCAGCGAAGGAAGCGGCGGAGAAAGACCAGAAGGTTCTGGTGTATATTATTCATATATTCGCGATTTAGATGGAAATAAAATCTGCGCTTTTACAAATAACAAATAAATTAAATGTCTTATTCATCAATTGAAAAGCGATTAGCTGAAGGAAAAATAATAATTCTTGATGGGGGCATAGGAGGAGAATTACAAAAAGTTGGAGCAAAAATGGATGAGGGACTGTGGTGTGGGAGATGTTCTTTAGATAGTCCAAATGAACTTTTAAAAGTTCACCAAAATTATATTAAAGCTGGTGCT
>CACHYG010000006.1 GCA_902584015.1 uncultured Pelagibacteraceae bacterium | reverse complement strand
CTAGTTTGGTAGCATTAGTTCTAGTTGTTTTATACAACTTAGAGTCTAATGGCACTAAACCAATGTCTGCTAGGTAACCACCTTTTCCAATAGCTTTCTTCGTTGTGAATTCTTTCACAAACTCATGTAAACCTGGAATTACTCCAACGTGAGCTTTTTTCACGTAGAAGAATAAAGGTCTAGCAACAGCATAACTGTAGTCTTGAATAGACTTCAATGATGGTTGTCCACCATCAATACTTGCTGCTTGCAATTTATCTTTTGCAGCTAAGAAATAACTGAAACCAAAGAAACCAAACATATCTTTATCTTGAGTTAACTTTTGGATGATTAAACTATCATTTTCTCCAACTTCAATAGCAGCACCATCTTCTCTGTAAAGTTTTTGAGGTTTTTTGTATTTTTTATTTCCAGCTTCAAAACCAGCTTTATAAAGAGCTTTAGCTTCTTTGGTCATACCTTTTTTCATAACTAAAGAATTCCAAGCATCTCTAGTTCCTGATGTTCCTGGTGGGATCATCACTGAAATTTTTTGTTTTGGTAAGCTAGGGTCAATTTGGTCCCAAGTTTTATAAATATTTGGAACTAATTTACCGTCAACAACTGTATGAGCAGCTAGTGCTAAATACAAATGTTCTTTAGTAAAGTTTACTGGTTTTGCATCTTTGCTGTAAGCTAATGTAATACCATCGTTACCAATTACGATCTCAACGATTTCATTTACACCATTTTTCTTACAAAGAGCTTTTTCTTTATCTTTCATAGCTCTTGATGCATTTGTAATATCAGGATGTTGTTCACCTACACCAGCACAGAATAGTTTAGCTCCACCACCAGTACCAGTAGATTCGATTACAGGAGTTTTAAATCCTGAACCACCAAATCTTTCAGCAACAACTGTTGCGTAAGGGAATACCGTAGAAGAACCAACTATCTTAATTTGATCTCTTGCTTGAGCAACAGTTGCTATTGATAAAGCAACTAATGAAGCAATTACTATAGTTAGTTTTTTCATTATCTTTAATCCTTTCTTTATTTTTTATTTAAAAGATTGCTGACAAGTATAAATTTATTGAATCTTTAATATTACAGAATTGTTACACTTTTGTTAAAAAGGTAACTTTTTAGTTGTATTTTTTTGATATAATTATCTGATCAATATCACTTTCTAGGCCACCAATACATGAAACAGGGTTTACCTGTTCATTAAGAGCTAGTTCATTGCTTGGACGTAAAGTTATTTCTAGTTTTACTAAGTTTACTAATTCTTCTCTAATTTCTTCATCATATCTCCAGCTTGGCCATGAACTTGGGGTTGAAAATATAGAGGTTAAATAACTTGTAGCCATAGTATATCTGTAATTACTCAAATTTTCATTCCTCAATAAAAAATCTCTTACAGAATTAAAAATATTTTTACATCTAAAAGAATCTGAAAAATAATTTTCCTTCTTGAGATTTTCATTCATAGGAACAGAAACAATTAAATCAATTGAATTTTTAGAATACGAGGTAACTACGTCTGTATAAAATTCATCTTCAGTAACTTCTAAATGATCTTTTATAGAAGGATATGAGGTTTTTAAATCTGCTTCTAATCTAAAAATTCCAATATCAAAAACTGTAAGTTGCTGATTTCTTAATAATGTTGTGATATCTTTAGAAAAAACACTTGTTGTTATAGAACTTAACAAAAAAGCAAAAATCAAAATATTTTTGAATATTTTAACCATATAAAAAATTAATTAAAAGATTAACATTAATCAAGTAAAGAATTGTTAAAAAAACCTTCTAAAACTATTACAATATAATACTTTTTAAATTTAAGTTTTCGCTGGTAAATAAATTTGAATTTCAGTTCCTTGGTTTTCCTCACTTAGAATCTCATAGTGTCCACGATGTTGAGTAACTATATGTTTAACAATAGCTAATCCTAAACCAGTTCCACCAACCTTATTACTTTGTTCAAGATCTACTCTAAAAAATCTTTCTGTAATTCTAGAAATATATCTTTGAGGAATGCCAACACCTTCGTCTTTAACACTGATCATAAAATTTTTTTCTAACAATTTACCATCACTAATTTCACTTGATATAAAAATAGACTTATTTTCCTTTGAATACTTAATTGCATTATCTAAAAGATTAGAAAAAACAGTTTGTAATTTTTTTTCATCTCCAATAACAATTGTTGGATTTGTGAGAGATAAATTAATATTTAATTTCTTTTTTTTTAAAACAATCTCAAAATTACTGATGATTGTTTTGAAAAGATCATTTATATTAACTAAAGAGTTTGGCCTTATGTGTTCTTCTAATTCAATTCTTGTGAGTATTAAAAGATCATTAATTAAATTTTCCATTCTATTTGATTGATCAGTCATTATTTTCATAAATTTTTTTTTTGCTTTATCGTCTTCTGCCGCTGGACCTTCAATAGTTTCTAAAGATCCTTTGATAGCCATCAAGGGTGTTCTTAATTCATGGCTTACATTGGCGACAAAATCAGTTTTAAATTTTTGTGCTTTTGTAATTTCAGTAAAGTCTTTTAAAAATAACACAACAGAATCTGGTTCAGTAAATAAATGAGTTGGACCAGGAATAATATAAATTTTATAAAATTGATATGATGGCAAGCCTATTTCAATATCAATATTTTTTGTTTTATTTTCAACTATAGCTTTTTCAATATTTTCTATTAATTCTGGTTTTCGAATTACAGATGATATGTTTTTATCAATTAAACTACTACCAAATCTTTTTAATGCACTTGGATTAGCATATTTAATTATGTTAAATTTATTTAATGCAAAAAACTGATCCTCAAGCTCATCGATAATTACTCTTTTTGTTTTTTCTTCTCTTTTGTTAATTATTGTGGCGGTATTTATTGGTTTGTTTTTTTTTTGATTAAGTAGATATAGAAGATAAATTATAACAACTATAAGTAGAATGACGAAATATTCCATAAATTTAGATAGGTTAATTTTGCATCATTACACTTTTTAATGCAAACAAATTAAGAAAAATTAGCTAACGATTTGGTGAAATATTATTAAAAAATATTTTTGCTGTTTCTTCCCATGTGAATTTTTTTGCAAATTCAAGACAATCATTTCGATCAACTTTTAAAGCTTTATAAGCTGAAACTTTAAGATCATTATCTAGACAATCTATTTTGGAGCCTTCAAAAATATCTTTAGGACCTGGAACGGGATACGCAGCAACAGGCGTACCGCAATTTAAAGCCTCAGTAACTACAATTCCAAATGTATCTGTTTTACTAGGGAATACAAAAACATCAGAAGATGCAAAATATGATGCAAGTACACCATTTGTTTTTTCTCCTAAAAATATATCTCTAGGGAATTCTTCTTTTAATTTTTTTAAATCGGGTCCTTTTCCTATTATTATTTTTGTACCTTCTAAATCACATTCTAAAAAAGCTCTTATATTTTTCTCAACAGCAACTCTTCCAACATAAATCCAAATTGGTCTTTTGTGGGGTAAATTAATTTTTTGAGGTTTTTTAAAAGCTCCGTGATTTCCTCCTCTGGTCCAAGTAATCATTTTATTATTATCTATACCTATATCGATTAATTCTTTTCTCATAGATTCTGTTGTTACTAAAATTCTCTCAGCCTTATTATGAAAGTTTGCTAAGAATTTTTCAGCCCATTTTGCAGGTATAATTGGAAAGTATAGTTTAAGATATTTATCAAACCTTGTATGAAAACTCGTAGTAAATTTTAGATTATTTTTTAAACAATATCTTCTTGCCATAATCCCAATGGGACCTTCGGTAGCGATATGAATTGCATCAGGTTTGATTTTCTTTATTAAACTACCAACTCTTGGCCATACATTTATAGATAACCTTATTTCATTATATTTAGGCATCGGAAAGGTTAAAAATAAATTTGGAGTAATATATTCTATAGTATTACCTTGTTCTTTTAAGATATTACCTGTTTCATGCAAGGTTCTTACGACACCATTTACTTGTGGAAAATATGCATCTGTAGCAATTAAAATTTTCATTAACTATGAAGCTTTTTTTAAGTCTTCAGTTTTAATAGGTTTAATTATATCTTTAGTGTCTAAATATTGTTCTCTTATTTTATCCCAATATAATATTTCAAAACTACCATCATAATTTTCAGCTAATGCAGTACAAGATTCAACCCAGTCTCCACAATTTAAATAATTGACACCATTAAAATCTCTATCCTCAGCATGATGGATGTGACCACAAATTATTCCATCAAACTTTTTTCTTTTTGCATAATCTGAAACTGTTTTTTCATATTCACCAATATATTTGACTGCGTTTTTGACTTTATACTTTAAAAATTTTGCAAGGG
Organism: uncultured Pelagibacteraceae bacterium; assembly: GCA_902584015.1. Classification (GTDB taxonomy): domain Bacteria; phylum Pseudomonadota; class Alphaproteobacteria; order Pelagibacterales; family Pelagibacteraceae; genus Pelagibacter. Next base: position 40,100 of record CACHYG010000006.1, on the reverse strand, counting down.
ACCAATATTCTTTTCCTCTCAACCTTCTAAAAAAGTTAATTATTACATTAAATTGTAACAATAAATTATATGCTATTGATCCAATTTTAGATAACCATTTAGCATGTTTCATTACTCCATCCCAAGCATCACCATGGACAACAACATATTTTTTTCCATTATTTGTTTCATGAATTACTCTATTTAACATATGAATGTCACCAAAATGCATTGGAATAAATTTCCTTAACATCTCGTCATGATTACCCATTATGTAGAACACTTTAGTCCCATGTCTTGCTTTTCTTAAAATTTTTTGGATTACATCATTATGTTCTTGAGGCCAAAAAAAACTTTTTTGCATTGCCCAGATATCAATAATGTCTCCTACAAGATAAAGATTTTCAGATCTTGAATTTTTAAAAAACTCTAAAATTTTATTCGCCTGACAACCTTTGGTACCTAAATGCAAATCAGAAATAAATATACTCTTATATTTTAATATATTAGGCATTTAAAAATCTTTTTTTTAACACAACTGTAACACGAATCATGTAATTCTTATCTCATTCAAATGTTACAAATTTGTTAAAAATTATTTAAGAAATAATTATGTTATATTGTTTAATTTATAATCTAAACTCTTCTTCAGGAAGAAAATCACAATTCATAAATAGAGTTTTATCTAAGTTAAAAGAAAATAATTCTGTAGACTACTTTGAGACAAAAACAACAAATCAAGCTAAAGAAATTTTTAGAAATTTTAATCAAAAAAAATACGATCGACTAATAATAGCTGGTGGCGATGGATCGGTATCTTTTGCAATTAATGAACTAATTAAAAATGATTTTAACTTTAAACACGATTTTGCCATAGGTTATATACCCGCTGGTACAGCAAATTTACTTCAAGCTGAATTATCAATGAATAAAAAAGTTGATGATATAGTTAATGTATTGATTTCAAACAATTATAAAACCTCTAATCTTGTAAAAATTAACGAAAGTTATTTCTTTTTAATGGCTGGTATAGGATGGGATGCAAAAATTGTTCATTCAATTAATTCAAAAATTAAAAAGATTCTTGGTAAAATTATATTCGGCATCAAGGGTTTTCAGTATTTCTTATTTATGAATAATAAAAAATTAAATGTTACTTTTGATGGACAATTTTATCAAGCAGACTGGATATTATCCTCAAATACCAAATATTACGCTGGCCATCATAAAATAAATAAAACAAATATTTTTGAAGATAAATTAGTTACTTATATATTTAAGGATTTGACTAGAATCAATTTATTATATTCCATATTTTTAATAATCCTTAATGGCGACTTAAGTAAAAACAAAAATGTTATTACTACTTATTCTCAAAATATCACTATTGAAGGAAATGATTTAATACCTGTTCAAATTGACGGGGATAATTTTGGTTCATATAAAAAAATTCATTTAAATCAGTCAAATAAAAAAATGAATTTTCTTGTAAAATAATTATTTTATTCTACCATAAATATCTTGGTATCTCACAATATCGGTTTCCTTTAATATTGAACCAAGTTGCGCTTCAATAATTTTAACAGGCTTTTTAAAAGGATTTTCAATTCTATGAATGGCCCCTAGTGGAATGAATGTAGCTTCATTTACTTTTTTATAAAATACCTTTTTATTTAATGTTATTTTAGGTTTTCCTTGAGTAACTAGCCAGTGTTCTGATCTATGAAAATGCTTTTGAAGACTTAAGATACCTTTAGATTTAACATACAATTCCTTTATTAAAAAATTTTTACCATTATATAAATTTGTATAGCTACCCCATGGTCTATAAAAAACATTTTTCTTTTTAAAATATTTAGATTTGTTTTTTCCATACATTTTACAGATTTCTTTCCAGCTACCTAAATCAGACCATGGAATATCCAATTTAATCGCATTTATATTTTTTGTTTTTTCTAAAATTGCATAATCAAAAGATTTTTCAATTGACTTAATGAATGAAGATTTATTTAGATAATATATGTTATTTCGATATTTTGACTTATGAACTGATGCTAAACAATTTTTGTAAGTTTTTGGTTGAAACTTTTTAAAATTATTAATGATTGAGTCTTTTCTTAAAAAAAACATGCCAGAATTCCAGTATCCCTTTTTTTTAATAACTTGCTTTGCTTTTGTAGGCTTTGGTTTTTCAATAAATCTTGTGACTTTATTGATATTTCTTTTATCTTTTTTGGTTAAAAAATATCCGTATTCGCTAGATGGGTTAGTTGGTTTAATACCAAAAATAAATACATTTTTATTATCAAGATTAGATTTATTTTTGTTTATTTCTTTATTTAATTTATTTGGATTTTCAATTAAGTGATCTGCAGTAAAATACATTAAAGGCTGACTATTTGGGATGTCTTTTATTAGTGCCGAAGTTAATATAGCTGGGGCTGTATTTTTTTTTGCCGGTTCTAAAACAATCTTAAATTTTTTTATTTTACTTTTTTTTAAAGCCTTTTTAACTTCTTTAATATACTTAGCATTTGTGCTGATGATGGGATAATCGTAGATATTATTTTTAATTCTCTCAAAAGTTTTGTTAATTAGTGTCCAACCACCAAAATCGATAAATTGTTTTGCTTGATGCTTTGATCCTTTGGGCCAGAGCCTAGTACCAGCTCCACCACATAAAATAACAGGTCTTATTTTCATTAAATATCTGCGTATGTCCTGACTTCTTCTTTTGCACCTGGATGTGTAGGCGCCCCAAGGTATGCAGGTCCAACAGTTTGTGCGTACTTCCAAAGTGTTCCATTACCAAAATTAATCTTCTTTGGTTTCCATTTTTTTCTTCTTTTTGCTAATTCTTTTTTAGACAAACGAACATTTATTGTTCCTTTCTTAGCATCTAGATCAATAATATCTCCATTCCTTAATAAAGCTATTGGTCCTCCAACTGATGCTTCTGGTCCTACATGTCCGATGCAAAATCCTCTTGTTGCTCCTGAAAATCTTCCATCTGTGATTAGTGCAACTTTTTCACCCTTCCCTTGTCCGTAGATTGCTCCTGTTGTTTGAAGCATTTCTCTCATACCTGGACCACCTTTAGGGCCTTCGTATCTAATTATAATGATATCGCCGTCTTTATATTTTTTATTTTTAACAGCTTTGTAAGCAGCTTCTTCTGTATCAAAACATCTTGCCTTACCAGTAAATTGTAATCTTTTTAAACCAGCTACTTTAACAATAGCTCCATCGGGTGCTAAATTTCCTTTTAAACCGACCACACCGCCATCAGGAGATAATGGTTGATTGTATGTCCTCATAACTTTTTGATTTTTGTTAAATTTAACATTTTTTAAATTCTGTCTCATAGTTTTACCTGTAACAGTCATGCAATCACCATGGATGTATCCACCATCTAAAAGTGTTTTCAATAACATTGGAACACCACCTGCCTTCCACATATCTTTTGCTACATACTTTCCACCAGGTTTAAGATCAGCTAGATAAGGTGTTTTTTTAAAAATTCTTGCAACATCCATTAAATCAAATTTAATTCCAGCTTCATTTGCAAGTGCTGGTAAATGTAATGCAGCATTAGTAGATCCACCTGTTGCAGCAACAATAGTGGCTGCATTTTCTAAAGATTTTTTTGTAACAATGTCTCTTGGTCTAATTTTTTTTTCTAATAAACTCATTACTGCTTTTCCACTTTTTAAAGCGTAAGAATCTCTTTGGGTATATGGTGCTGGAGTTCCTGCAGAATAAGGTAAAGCTAAACCAATTGCCTCTGAAACACATGCCATAGTATTTGCTGTAAATTGACCCCCGCAAGCACCTGCACTTGGACAAGCTTTAAGTTCTAATTTTCTTAATGCATTTGCAGACATTTTTCCTGATGAGTATTTTCCAACACCTTCAAAAACATCGACTACAGTTACATCTTTACCATTAAATCTTCCTGGCAATATAGATCCACCATAAATAAATACACTTGGTACGTTCAAACGAACCATGGCCATCATCAAACCTGGTAATGACTTATCACAACCAGCTACACCAACTAGTGCATCGTAACAATGTCCTCTAACAGTTAACTCAGTAGAATCAGCGATTACATCTCTAGATATCAACGACGACTTCATACCTTCGTGCCCCATTGCTATACCGTCTGTTACAGTAATTGTACAAAATTCTCTTGGTGTTCCACCTGCTTGATGAACGCCTTTTTTAACAGACTGTGCTTGTCTCATCAAAGCAATGTTACAAGGAGCAGCCTCGTTCCATGTTGAAACAACACCTACAAAAGGTTTTGCAACATCTTTTTCGGTTAAATCCATTGCATAATAAAACGATCTTTGTGGTGCTTTGTCGGGACCTACTGATGTATGACGACTAGGTAATTTTTTTTTATTAAATTTTGGCATTATAAACTTTTTACTGTAGCTGATAATTTTTTTATATCATTTCCTAAATTATTATAATTACTTTTTTCTTGGTCAACAATATGTTTTGGAGCACGCTTTACAAAATCTTTATTCTTTAATCTAGAGGAAATTTTATCCATTTCTGCTTGATATTTTGACTGTTTGCTTAGAAGGTTTTCTTTAATTACATTTAAATCAACATTTTCCTCAAAATAAAGTTTAAAAACATTTCCTTTTATTACTAATGATGCAGATGGCTTATTCTTATCTTTATCAATAAAATTTGTTATTCTTCCTAGCCTTTTAATTATCGTGTCGTTCTTAGTAAAAAAAGCTTTATTCTTTTTGTTAATTCCACCAAGTGAAATATCAACGTATGAGCCTGGGCTAATGCTTAGTTCATTCTTAAATGATCTAACTGCTGTGATAAAATCTATAATATTTTCAACATCTGTAAATTTTTCTTTTTTAGACTTATCTGCAATCCAATTAGAATACATTAAATAATCTTTATTCAAATTGTCCAATTTATTTTTAAGCCATATCTCTTCAGTGATAAAAGGTATGAATGGATGAAGTAAAACCAAAATTTCTTTAAAAACAAAACTAGCAATTTCTTTAGTTTCTTTAATATCATTTTTATTATTTGAATTTAAAATTGTTTTACTTAATTCTAAATACCAATCACAATACGAATGCCATACAAATTGGTATATATTACGAGCTGCTTCATCAAATCGATAGTCTTTAATATTCTTTTCTACAACTATTTTTGTTTGAACCAATTCTGAATATATCCATTTATTAATATTTATTTTTGCTTTGGGGGATTTTTTAGAATTTTTGATATTACATTTATTATGAATTAAAAAATTATTTACATTCCATAATTTATTAAGAAAATTCCTATTACCTTTTACTCTGTCCTCTGATAACTTCACATCTCTTCCTGGGGAAGCCATGGATAAAAGAGTAAACCTCAGTGCATCAGCGCTATACTTTTCTATTAAATCTAAAGGATCAATGACATTACCTTTTGATTTCGACATTTTTTGACCTTTTTCATCTCTAACTAAAGCGTGAACATAAATATCTTTAAAAGGTTCTTTTTTAATAAATTCCATTCCAAACATAATCATTCTCGCAACCCAAAAAAATATAATATCAAAGCCAGTAACCAACACAGACGTTGGATAAAATTTTTTAAGATAAGGATCTTTGGTATTCCAGCCTAATGTAGCAAATGGCCATAAACCAGATGAAAACCAAGTATCTAAAACATCAGGATCTCTTTTTAATTCAACATCTTTTTTATAAAATTTTTTAGCATCTTTTTTTGCTTCTTTTTCATTAAGAGCAACAAAGATTTTTTTATCAGGACCATACCACGCTGGTATTTGGTGACCCCACCACAGTTGTCTTGAAATACACCAAGGTTCGATATTATTCATCCATTGAAAATATGTCTTCGACCAATTTTCAGGAAAAAAATTTGTTTTTTTTGATTTAACAATTTTTTTTGCTTTTATAGAAAGTTTTTTTGCATCAGCAAACCATTGTTCAGTCAAGTAAGGTTCAATTATAGAATTTGATCTATCGCCATATGGAACTTTATTTTTAATGCTTTCTTCTTTAACAAATAAGTTAAGATTTTTTAAATCCTCTAATATAATTTTTCTAGCCTCAAATCTATCTAGCCCTTGATATTTTTCAGGACAATTATCGTTAATTTTTCCGTCATCTGTAAAAATATTTATCGTTTTAAGCTTATTTCTTTGGCCAACATCGTAATCATTGAAATCGTGAGCTGGGGTTATTTTAACAGCACCTGTACCTTGTTCTGGATCAGCATAATTATCAAAAATAATTTTTATTTTTCTTCCTGTTAAAGGTAAATTTACATCTTTATTTTTATATTTTTTAAACCTTTTATCTTTAGGATTTACTGCGACAGCAGTATCTCCGAGCATTGTTTCAGGTCTAGTTGTGGCTATAGTTATAAATTCATTACTGTCATCAATAGGATATTTAATATAGTATAATTTTGAGTTTACCTCTCTTTGGTCAACCTCTAGGTCTGAAATAGCAGTTTTTAATACAGTATCCCAATTAACCAATTTTTTGGATTTATAGATAATTTTTTTTTTATAAAGCTCTACAAATACTCGAATAACACTATCGGATAAATTATCATCCATAGTAAATGCATTCCTTGACCAATCACATGAGCAACCCAATTTTTTTAATTGATTTAAAATAATATCCCCATATTGATTTTTCCATTCCCAGACTTTGTTTATAAAATTTTCTCTCCCGAGATTGTTTTTTAATATGCCCTCTTTTTCTAATTTTTTTTCTACTAAGGCTTGAGTGGCAATTCCTGCATGATCAGTTCCTGGTTGCCATAAAGTTTCATAATTGTTCATTCTATGGAATCTGGTTAAAAGGTCTTGAATAGAATTATTTAAAGCGTGTCCCATATGTAAACTTCCAGTTACATTTGGGGGAGGTATTACAATTGAGAATTTTTTCTTATTTTTTTTTGGTTTAAATAACTGGTTTTTAACCCAATATGAATAAATACGATTTTCTACTTCATTATGATTATATTTATCTGAACTCATATACCTTTTTGTTTATAAATTAATCGTTCGAATAAACAATAATCAATTTTAAGTGGAAATTTATAGACTAATTGTAAAAATCAATTATATAAACATATATTAAATTGATTTATTATCCTTTTAAACGGTAACGTGGCGGAATGGTTACGCAGAGGATTGCAAATCCTTGTATCCCGGTTCGATTCCGGGCGTTACCTCCAAAAAAAGAGTTGTTTTAAATTTAAAAAAAAGTAAGTTTTGATTTTATATTCCTCGGTAGCTCAGTTGGTAGAGCAGTTGACTGTTAATCAATTGGTCGCAGGTTCGAGTCCTGCCCGAGGAGCCAAAACTACCCCGTTTTTGTAATACCAATTTGTGCAACTTGTAAATTTTTACTAAATTTAACTTTCTGATCTTGTGTTAATTCAGCGTATAACTTAATTAAAAAATTATAGTTTACTGTCATATGATTTTCTTTTATTTTATCAGCATTAATCGCATATTCTGAAAAATCCTCGAAAAAATAGTTTATTGGAACTTTAAGATAGTTTGATAATTGAAGCAGTCTAATTGAACTTACTCCATTTGTTCCCTTTTCGTATTTTTGTATTTGCTGAAATGTAACATTAATTGCTTTTGCTACTTTAGTTTGTGTTAAGCCAAGTGCCAATCTTCTTAGCTTAAGTTTATTACCTAAGTGTTTATTAAAATTTTCTTCCATTAAGACCCCTCTTAAAAATAAAGATTGAACTCTAATCTGAGAGTTTATGCAAGCCCTAAAATATTTTTTTTTTAGCCTATTTATTGGCTTGACAGGGGGTAAAAAAGACTAATTGGGATTTATAAATAAAGTAAACTATTTTAGACTGATTATAAAATTTGACTTAAAAATAGCTTAGTTCTATCGCTTTTTGGATTTGCAAAAAATTCTTTAGTCTCGGCTTTCTCTACAATCATTCCCTCATCCATAAAAATAACCTCATCAGCAACCTCTTTTGCAAAACCCATTTCATGAGTGACAACGATCATTGTCATACCACCCTTAGCTAAATTGACCATAGCATCAAGAACCTCTTTAATCATTTCTGGATCTAATGCTGATGTTGGTTCATCAAAAAGCATTATTTTGGGCTGCATACATAAAGCACGTGCTATAGCAGATCTTTGTTGTTGGCCGCCAGATAATTGACCTGGAAACTTATTTGCTTGATCGGCAATTTGAACTTGTTCCAATTGTTTCATTGCTAAATCTTGTGCTTCTTTTTTAGGCATTTTTTTTACCCAAATAGGTGCTAACGTACAGTTATCTAAAATAGATAAATGTGGAAATAAGTTAAATTGTTGGAAAACCATACCTACTTCTGCTCTAACCTGCTCAATATTTTTTGTATTTTCAGAAAGTTCAGTACCATCAACTACTATAGTGCCTTTTTGATGTTCCTCTAACCTATTAATGCATCTTATTAGAGTTGATTTTCCAGATCCAGATGGACCACAAACTACAATTTTTTGTTTAGCTGATACATCTAAATTTATATCTTTTAAAACTTGAAAATCTCCAAACCATTTGTTTACATTTTCAATTTTAATTATTGGTTCAGACATTTTATCTTTCAGTTTTATATTTTGCTTCTAAGTTATAACTATATTTGCTCATAGCATAGCAAATTATCCAGAAAATTATAGCTGCAAATACATACCCTTCCATAGCAAATCCTAACCATTTAGGATTTGTTTTTGCTAAAGCTAACATTCCAGCTAATTCAGCTAATCCAACAACAAAAATTAAAGGAGTATCTTTAACAAGTGCTAAAAATGTATTGCAAATTCCCGGTATTACTAATTTTAAAGCTTGAGGTAAAATTACAAATATATGCATCTTCCAATATCCCATTCCTAAGGATTTTGCAGCATCGTACTGACCTCTTGGAAGTGCTTGTAAACCTCCTCTTATAACCTCGGCACAATAAGCTCCTTCGAAAAGTGTAATAGCTATAATTACTCTTACAAGTTTATCCATAAAGAAATCTTCAGGTAAAAACATAGGAAACATAACTGAGGACATAAACAAAACCGTAATAAGAGGGACACCTCTCCAAAATTCAATATAGCCGATTGATATATATCGTATCATTGGGAGACTTGATCGCCTACCTAACGCTAAAACCATTCCTAAAGGAAAACAGAAAATTAAACAGAAAAAAGAAACAATAAATGTTAAGGATAGACCTCCCCATGCACCTGTTTCGACCCAAACCAATCCGAAAGAACCGCCAGAGATTAAATAATATATAACTAAAAATGCGATTATTGGATAAATAATTACATAATATAATGCTAAGTATTTTTTTAAGTTATCTCTTAAGAAATAACCAAAAAATCCTAGAGCAATTACAAGAATGAATGCTAAATTAATTCTCCAGTGTAAATCATTAGGATACATTCCATACATAAATCTTCTTAACCAAACTTTAACATAAGTCCAACAAGCGCCTGTACCTGTGCAAGCTTCTTTTGTATCACCAGAAATATTTGCATCAAATATCATCCAGCTTAATGATGGAGGTGTAGCCTTTATAATTGCAAAAATTATTAGCAAGGTTAATATTGAATTAAAATTATTTGTATTAATATTTTTATTAATTAAATCTAAACTTTTTATCCCAGAATACTCTGTCCTTATAAAATTTAGTCCAATAAAACCAATTATTAGTGGTAGAAAAATACTTAAAATATCTGGTAAAAAAGACGTAATGTTTAATTTTAAAAAAGCATTTAAAGATACATCTAAAATACTTATAGAAAACAGGAAAAGACCCAAATAAAGAAAATAATAAAAGTTTTGTTTATTAGATTTAATTAATTGTAGACTACTCATTATTTTTCCTTAATTTCAATTTTTTTGTTATACCAATTCATTATCGCAGCAATTGCTAAACTTATAGATAAATAAGTAAGCATTGTTATCGATACTATTTCGATTGCCTTTCCAGTCTGCATTAATGCAGTGCCAGCAAAAACTAAAACTAGATCAGGATATGCTATGGCAGCTGCTAAAGATGAATTTTTTGTTAAATTAAGATATTGATTGGTAGTTGGTGGAATTATAATTCTTAAAGCTTGTGGCATAACAACTAACTTTAATATTTGATTTGGTGTTAAACCTACAGATGCTGCAGCTTCTTTTTGACCTTTGCTAATACCCTGAATACCTGCCCTAACACACTCTGCTACAAAAGTAGATGTATATAAGGATAAAGCCAAAACTAAAGCTATTAACTCTGGTGGTAGTCCAATACCACCCTCATAAATATAAGAAGTTTTTGATAACTTTTTCAATACTGGGATTCCAAAATCTAAAGTAACTCCACCTATTAAAAAAGTTAGTCCTGGAAGAATAAATATTAATCCTAATGAAATTAAAAAAACTGGTATTTGTTTACCTTGATTTTCTTGAATTTTTTTAGCGTATGCGTTTATAAAAATAATACTTATTATTACTGCTAAAATTGAGTATAAAAAAATATCAAGGTTATTCCAAATAAATGCAGGAATATAATATCCTTTAATTGTCATATATGTAACCCCAAACCATGGTTCTGCCTTTTCAGGTAGGGGTAATGCTCTAAGGGCGGCATAGTACCAAAAAAATATTTGTAACAATAAAGGGATATTTCTAAAAAATTCAACATACCAAGCAGCAGAATTTCTTATTAAGAAATTAGAGGATAATCTTGCTACACCAATTACTACACCTAAAATTGTACAAAAAATGATACTTATAAAAGATACAAGCAAGGTATTTAGCAGTCCAACTAAATAGGCTCGTGCGTATGAATGTGAACCACTATATTCAATAAGAGAAAATTGTACGTCAAACGAAGATTCTTGATTTAAAAAACCAAAACCAAAATCAATACCTCTATTATCCATATTGATTTGAGCATTGAATGTAAAAAAACCAAATATACCTAAAACAAATAGAACAGTGATTATCTGGGGTAGAATTTTTTTGATTTTGTTGTTCATTAGATCGCGAATATAAAAAAAAGGGCTAGAAAAATCTAGCCCTTTTTAAGTATTTAAATCAAGAATTATCTTGCTGGTGGTACGTATAATATTCCACCTTTAGTCCAAAGTTGATTTGGACCTCTGTCAGGTAAGATACCTGGATCAGCAATATTTCTCTTATAGCTTTCTCCGTAGTTTCCTACTTGCTTAATAATTCTTAAGCTCCAGTCATTATCTAGACCAAAAGCTGCACCTAATTCACCCTCAGCACCAACAAGTCTTTTAATTGCTGGGTTATCTGAAGTTTTCATAGAGTCAGCATTTGAAGAAGTAATTCCATACTCTTCAGCTTCGATCATAGTGTTTAATGACCAACGAACAATGTCTTCCCAAACGGCATCACCTTGTCTTACAACTGGTCCTAAAGGCTCTTTAGAAATAGTTTCTGGTAATACCATGTGTTCATCTGGATTTTTCATTTTTGTTCTTTGAGCTGCTAATCCTGATTTATCAGTTGTGTAAGTATCACATCTACCTGCATCATAAGCAGCAACAACTTCATCAGCTTTCTCAAAAGCTACTGGCTCATATGAAATTCCTCTTGAATTAAAGAAGTCTCTCATATTAAGCTCTGTTGTAGTACCAATGTTTGTACAAGCAGAAATACCATTTTTAAATTGGTTTACTGAAGTTATGCCAGAGTTTTTTCTTACCATGAAACCTTGTCCATCGTAGAAATTAACACCAACAAATGTAAGACCAATATCAGCATCTCTAGAAAGTGTCCAAGTAGTATTTCTTGATAAGATATCAATCTCACCAGAAGTTAGAGCAGTAAATCTCTCTTTAGCACTTAATGGAGTGAACTTAACTTTGTTCGCATCTCCAAGTACTGCAGCAGCAACAGCTCTACATACATCAACGTCAACACCAGTCCAATTTCCAGACGCATCAGCATTTGAAAATCCTGGAAGACCTTGAGAAACACCACATCTTACGAAACCTTTCTTTTGTGTGTTCTTAAGAGTTTTTGATTTCTTTGCCATAGCTTCTGTTGAAAATGCAAATAGCACTGCAAACATAGCCATAAAAGAAGTCAATTTTTTTATAACTTTAAACATATATTCTTCCTCTTATTTTTAAGTTTATTTGTTAACAAATAATTCAAAATTGTTTTTGAATATCTATAAGTAAAGCATGATATATATAAGTCATCAATATTAAAAATTGACTGTTTTATTGTGAAAATTATCTAATTAAGCCCAAATTGGCGCGCCCTGAAGGATTCGAACCTCCGACCCACGGTTTAGAAAACCGTTGCTCTATCCAACTGAGCTAAGGGCGCAAAATACAATTTATATCTGTTTATATATATAAATCAGTTTTTAAAAAAGAATTTTTTAAAAATTATTAAGATTGATAATAATTCAACTCTACCGATAATCATGAATAAAATTATTGATTGTTTAGCAAAATAATTAAGTTCACTAAAATTAAATACGGACAAACCAGTCAAGGAAGAATTTGTAGTGTTCATGAGTGTTAACACTGAAATTTTAAAAGACTCTTCAAGATTTAAACCATAAATAGATAATACAGAGGTGAGTAATATTAATGAAATAATAAATACTAAAATTGTTAAAAAATACTTGTAAAAATCGGAAGTATCCATAATTTTTTCTGAAAACGACAATTTATTAATAAATATATTTTTCGGTTTAGCGTTTGAAATAATTTGATTAATTGAAAATTTAAATAATGCTACTAATTTCAAAAATCTAAGACCAGAACTTGTAGAAAAAAAAGAACCACCAATAATTATTAATATAATGAAAACAAAACTAAGGTTATCAGGAGTATTATCTAACGATATACCAATATTTGAAACACTGCTTGATATAGCAAGAAAAATTATTCCAAAATTAATGTCTTTATCAATAAAAAAGAAGAAGGTAAAAACTACTAAAATTAGATAAAATATAAGATATAAATCTTCTTGAATAAATTTAATTCCTTTTTTTTTATAAACCATCAAATTATATAGAAAAAATAAACTAAAAAAAGATACGAGCATCAAAGTTGAAAAAGATAGAAGTTGTTTTTGCGTAATTAAGATAGTGTCTAAATTATTTATTGGTAAAAAACCTCCTGAGGATATTAAACTCATTGCTAAATTCAGTGATATAAAGGATCTAAATTCAAAAATATTTAATGCTAAAAAAATTAAAAAAGTTAGAAAACTATAAAAAATGAATATTTTTATAGATTGTCTATAAAATTCTGTAGTATTAATTGTCAAAAAGTTAGTCAATGTTTTTTTGAGATTTTCATCAAAGATATCGATTAATAATATGATAGAAAATAAAAAATATAAACCGCCAATCCATTGAGATGATGATCTCCAAATAATCAAGCTCTCATCCAAATGCTTAATATTTTCAAAAATAGTAAATCCTGTAGAAGTGAAACCAGACACTGCTTCAAAATAGGCATCAAAAAAAGAGATATTATAAATACTAAAGAAATAAGGTAATGAAATAAAAATTGGTAATAAAAAAAAACCTGCGATTACAGTTATTATTTTTGTATATATATTAACTTTTAATTCTTTTTTTTTATAAAATATGAATCCAATTAATGGTGACAAAGAAATCAAAAGTGTATAATAATAACTGTCAACATTTAAATATAAATCAAAATAATAAGAATAAAGAATGTTTAGAAAACAAAGTACACTTATTATTATTAGAAAAAACCTAAGATAGTAGAAATTAAAATTAAGCATTAAATCGAACTGATACGGAATATGTTTTCAACAAGTTGAATTTGATCATTTCTAGCTAGAAATACAACTTTATCATCTTTTTGAAATATAAAATTAGATCTTGGTATAATTATATCATCACCTCTTAATATAGCACCTATTCTAATTTCATCAGGTAAATTTGAATTTTTTAATTCCTTATTAATTAGTTCTGATGTTTCAATAATTTCAGCTTCTATAACTTCATACTCACCATCCAAAATACTATAAGCACTTTCGATTGTTCCTTTATGAACATGTTTTAAAATACTTGATACTGTGCTCATACGTGGATCAATTAGATCATCAATTTTTAGTGAGGATTGTAATAATGAATAATTTGATTTATTCGTTAAAGCCATTGTTTTTTTATTTTTTGAAAATTTTTCAACTAAAACACTTATCATCAGATTATCTTCATCATCATTGGTAAGAGCTAAAACAGTTTCTATTTCTTCAAGATTTGCTTCATTCAGAACATCTTCATCTAAAGCATCTCCATTAATAATAATTGAATTATTAAGTTCATTAGCTATGAATTCTGCTCTTTCTTTATTTTTTTCGATTATTTTTATTCTCGCGGACTCGAAGCTTTCTTCAATATTCTTTGCTAAATTAAATCCGATATTACCACCACCAATGATTAGGATTTTACTTGATATTTTTTCATTATGACCAAAAGCTGCTAAGGTTTTTTCCATCTGGGACGAGTTTATTATTACGTGGGCCTTGTCCCCTTTTTCCATTACATCATTTTTTTTTAAGAGCAAAAATTTGTCATTTCGAATTACTCCAAGAATATTTGCTTCAAGTTCAGGAAATTTTTTCGTTAATTCATTTAATTTTATTTTTTTTATTGGACAATTTTCATTAATTAAAATTTCAAGTAATCTTATTTTGTTTTCTGCAAATGGTATATTATCTAAAGCACCAGGGGCTTCTAATTTTCGTTGTAAAGATTTTGCTATTTCACGCTCTGGGGAGATTATAACATCAATCGGTATATTTTCTTTATTATAAATTTTAGAAAATTTTGGCTCTAAGTAGTTTTGTGATCTAATTCTAGCAATTTTTTTTGATATATTGAAAGTTGCTTGGGCAATTTGACATATTAACATATTAATTTCGTCATTTCTTGTTACAGCTATAATCATATCGGCCTCACTGCCATTTGCTTTTTCTAAAATTGAGGGATATGTAGCTTTTCCAACAATAGCGTTGACATCTAATGATTCTTTGATTCTTTGAATATCCTCACTTGATTGATCTACAACAGTAATGGAATGTTTTTGCTCACTTAATAATTTAGCAATTGTAAACCCTACTCTACCAGCACCACAAATTATGATATTCATTAGTTGAGATCTTTAATATTTAGACCTTTAAGTTTTCGGTGAAGAGCTGATCTTTCCATACCGATAAACTTGGCCATTTTTGATACATTTCCACCAAATTTTTTCAGTTGCGATGATAAATATTCTTTCTCAAAATTTTCTCTTGCCTCTTTTAAAGGTACAGAAAGTGATTTTTCAAATCTTAATTCATTTATGTCATCCATTTTTAAAGACTCTTTAATAATATTCGAAATTTTATCTTGGCTATCCGGTGAGAGAATAGCTATTCTTTCAATCAAATTCCTTAGCTCTCTTACGTTACCAGGCCATGAATAATCGATTAAATGATGGTTGTTTGGATCTATAAAAAATTTTTTTAGATTATAGTTTTCAGCAATTTTTTCAGAAAAATATTTTATCAATAAGGGAATATCTTGAACCCTTTTGATAAGAGGATCAATATTTATTTGAAATACACTCAATCTATGAAATAAATCCTCTCTAAAATTTCCATTTTTAATTTCTTCGTTTATATCTTTTGAAGTAGCACAAATAATTCTTACGTCCACTTTAATATCATGATTTCCATTTATACGTTTAAATTTTTGGTCAATTAAAACTCTTAAAATTTTTGATTGTGTTTCAAGAGGTATTTCTGAAACCTCATCAATAAGTAAAACTCCTCCACTAGATTTTTCCAAGGCTCCATAAGAAATAGAACCGTCATCTTTTTCTTCGCCAAACAATTCTTGTTCATATTTTTTAACATCTAAAAGAGCACCATTTAAAATTATGAAAGGTTTATCCTTTCTATTAGATATTTTATGAATTTTACGAGCTATTAATTCTTTACCTGAACCTGTAGGACCAAATATAAAAACTCTTGATTCTGTAGGAGAAACTTTTTGAATTTGATCATTGATTTTTAAAATATTATTGCTAGTTCCTATTAACTCAAATGAGTGGAAAAGTTTAGTTTGTAAATATTTATTTTGTTTTATTAATTCATAATTTTCAGATGCTCTTTTAATAAAATTCATTAATCTTTCTTTATCAAATGGTTTTTGTATAAATTCAAATGCACCTGATTTAAGAGATTTAACAGCCATCTCAATATTAGCGTGACCAGAAATAATTATAACAGGAATATCTTTATTTTTTTGCTTAATGTGATTTAATAACTCTATACCATCGTTGTCGCCTTTATCTAATTTAACATCAATTATTGCTACCTCAGGTAGTTTCTTATCTATTTCCGTCAAAGCTTGATTATAATTTGCAGCTAATCTTGTTTTGTAACCAGCATCAGATATTAAATCATTCAAGATATTTCTAATGTCTGGATTATCGTCTATAATTAAAATTTCTGTTGTCATTTATGCAAAGGTAAATTTATTTTTATTTCTGCTCCTGATTTGTTTTCAAAAAGTGTTAGAGTGCCATTATGATCATTAATAATTTTGTTTACTATTGGTAATCCTAAACCAGTACCTTTTTTTTTTGTTGTATAATAAGGCTTAAGTAGATCATCTAATTTTTTAGTGCCAAATCCAATTCCATTATCTTTAATGATAATTTGTATATAATCATCTTTTTTCAAAATTTCTATATTAATTTTCTTTTGAAAATCAGGGTTTTTTGAAAATTTTTCATTTAAACTATCAATAGAATTTTTGAAGAGATTAGTAAAAATTCTATTAAATTGCTCATGATCACAATTTACATTTATACTTTTCTGAAAGGTATTAAGTTTAAAATTTACAGAACTATCAAGTTGACTAATTAATAAAATATTTTCATTAACAATATTTACAATATCATGTTTTTTAAACATCGGTTTTGGCATTCTTGCAAAATCAGAGAATTCATTAATAAGGTTTTCTATTTGTTTTATTTGCTTATTAATGACTTTTAAATTTTCATTGAAATTAGACTTATCATTATCATTTAATAAATTTGAAAATTTTGAATTTAATCTATCAATTACTAGCTGTATGGGTGTTAATGGATTTTTGATTTCATGTGCTAATTTTCTAGCGACACTTTCCCATGCTTCATGACGTTCAGAGATAAGTAATTTATCTTGCTGTGATTTTAGTCGTTCAATCATCAAATTGAAATTTTTATTTAAAATTTCAAGTTCTTTATCAGTTTTAATTTCTGGAACTTTGGTATCTAGATTACCGCTACCAATGGTCATTGACGCATTAATTAAATTATTAATTGATCTAAAAAATCTTGATGAAAACTTTATAGCAATTGTAACGCTTAAAAAAAGCATTAATGAAACGACAATTAAATAAATTAAAATAAAAGATATCTGAATACCTGTTCTTTTGTCTTCTACAGTATAATAAAAATTTAAGGCTTCCTGTGATTCTGTTAGATATTTAGAAATATCCTCTTTTAAATATTTTACAACATAAACATAAGTATTTTTGTAATTTGGTAATTTAAGTATAGCCGCAGACCTATTTTCAAAAGCATTGATTATTTTTAAAGGTCTCTCATCTTTAATTACTAAATTAAAAGCTTTTTCTGCGGGAGCAATGAACTTGTTCAGATCATTTAGAGTTGACATTATAATTTGTTTTTTACTATTAATAATATGAATTTCATCGACACCGCGTAAAATCTTCTGATTAACTAAGAATTTTTTAAATTCAATAGGATCACTTTGATAAAAATTTCCACTTTTATTTATATCAAAGGCAATCATAACAATATCACTCTCAATCTTATTTCTAACATCTTGAACATAGTTTTTAGCAAGTTCGTAGGAATTATTTACTGCTGTAGTAATTTTTTTGTCAAAGTACTTTTCTAGTGCAAAGGAGAATAAAAAGAGTGAAAATACAGATATTAATATTGATGGTATAAGCGTAAAAAGTGCAAAAAAAGTTATATATTTTTTATTTGATTTAGATCCCTCAACATCAATTTCATTTTTTATTGATTTTTTAATTTCTAAAAAAACAAACCCAAAAAAAAATAGTAGTAAGATTATATTACTTAACAACAAATATTGTAAATTTGTCTCATTTAGCTTGATAAAGCCCTTGTCAATAAATGTCAAAAACGTAATAAAACCAACAAATAACGTTACAAAAAATATTGAAATAATAAATATATTTTTTTTGATAAATTCAGTCATTGTGTAATAATTTCATTATCTTATATATATCGGCATGAATGATTGTTTTATAATACTAGCTGCAGGACAAAGCAAAAGATTTAAATCTCAAGAGCAAAAACAATATATAATTTATAAAAATAAACACGTTTTCGAGCATTCAATAGAAAAAGTTTTAAAATTAAAGCTTTTCAAGCATATAATTTTAGTTACAAATAATAGCTCTCATATTCAAAATAAATATTTTTCAAAAATTAAAATTATAAAAGGTGGCAAAGAGCGAAGCGATTCTTCCTTAAAAGCATTAAAGTATATTAAGAGATTTAAAGTAAAAAATGTTCTTATTCATGACGCGGCAAGACCAGATTTTTCAATAAAATTAGTAAAAAAAATTTTGCTGAAATTAAAGAAATATAAAGCCGTAGTTCCATTTACTTTATCTACAGATGCTTTAAAATATAGACATAAAAAATTAATTTTTAATCTAAATAAAAATAGTGCTTTTTTAACTCAAACCCCTCAAGGATTTAGATATAATGATCTTTATAAAATTTCAATTGCAAATAAAAATAAAGTACCAGATGAAGCTAGCCTATTCATCGAAAAAAATAATCAGATAAAATTTATTAAAGGTGAATTAAGTAATAAGAAAATTACTTATAAAAAAGACATTAAAAATACAAAAATTTTTTTTGGTATAGGCTTTGATGTACATAGATTAGTAAAAGATAGAAAACTTTACTTGGGAGGATTAAAAATAAAATCATCACTTGGAACATTGGGTCATTCTGACGGTGATCCAGTTTTACATGCGATTACAGATGCTGTACTTGGAGCTTGTAGAAAAGGTGATATAGGACAAAAATTTTCCAATAAAAATAAAAAATTTAAGAACATCAGATCAACAATTCTTTTGAGAAAAGTGATAAAAGAAATTAAAGAAAATAATTATAATATAAATAACCTTGACATTAATATAATTACCCAAACACCTAAAATATCCAATTTAAAAAAAAAATTAATTAAATCAATTTCAAATATTTGTGAAATTTCAATCAATCAGGTAAACATAAAAGGGAAAACAACTGAAAAATTAGGAATAATAGGAAAAGAAAAAGCTATTGCCTGTGAAGTAATTGCGTCGGTCTCAAAATATGATTAAAAAAATAAATTATTTATTTATATCTCTATTAGGTATAGGGGGTTTAAGTAAGATTCCTGGTAGTATTGCATCTTTAGTGACAACAATTTTTTTATTTTTTTTATTTCATTTGTTAAAAATTTCACCCAATATTATTCTAGTATTTGTTATTATTGTTTTTTTTATATCTCTTTATTCAGTCAATATTTATATAAAAAATTTAGATGATAAAGATCCTAAGGTTATTGTAATAGACGAATTTATAGGTCAATCAATTCCTATTTGTCTTTATGAAATAGCTCACGAGGGTCCAAAAGAAATAAGTGAGATTTTAACATTTTATTTTATAATGTTTATTTTATTTAGAATATTTGATATCACAAAACCTTATCCTGTAAATTACTATGACAAAAATTTTAAAAATAGCTTTGGTGTTATTATGGATGATGTTTGTGCTGGATTATATGTAGTTGGTGTTCTTGTCCTTTATATGGTGTTTACTTCATGAAGAAACTTTCCAAGAAAATTGTAAGTTTACTAACAAAAAAAAAAATGAATATTTCATTTGCAGAGTCATGTACTGGAGGGTTACTTGCAAGCTCTATTACCTCAATAAGTGGATCCTCAAAAGTTTTTACATTAGGATTGGTTACTTACTCAAATAATGCAAAAATTAATATTTTGAAGGTACAAAAAAATATAATATCTAGACACGGCGCTGTAAGTCATCAAACTTGTACGCACATGGTCAAAAATTTAAACAAAATAAGTAAAACAAATATTTCTGTATCTATTACTGGTGTTGCGGGTCCTAATGGAGGAACTAAACAAAAGCCTGTCGGATTAGTTTATATTGGGATTAAAAAAGGCAATAAATTGCTTGTTAAAAAATATTTTTTTAAAAATAAAAATAGACAACAAATACAAAGAGCGACTGTAAATAAAGCTTTAAATCTAGTTTTAAGTATTAACAAATAAATCTTCTGCTCTTTTTTGAAAAGCATCTGCAATTTTATTAAGACCATAGTTAAATGATTTAGTCATCAATATATTTAAAAATTTGTTTTTGAGTTCAAAATTCACATCAAATGAAACCTCTGTGATTTTATTTTTTTGATTAAAATTCCAAGTATTTTCTAGGTAATTTAACGGTCCTTTAATATTAGTTACATATATAGTATCATTTTTTTTATCATATCTAACATCACTTTTGTATGTATCTTTAAAAATGCCTTTTCCTATAGTCAAATCTGCAATTATAAAAATACTATGTCCTTTATCGTTTCGTTCATAAACTTTTGAATCAATACAGTATGGAATAAATTTTGGGTAATTATCTATATCAAGTACTAAATTAATTAAATTTTCTTTTTCAGTTTCAATTAATCTTTTGACTGATGCTTGTGGCATTTAAATTTAATCTCTGGGTTTTTAATTTTTTAAAATCTTCATCTGCATGATATGATGACCTTGTTAACGGAGTAGAAGATACAAGTAAAAATCCTTTTGATTTAGCAATTTCACCAAATTCTTTAAATTCATCTGGAGTATAGTATTTTTCAAGTGGATGGTGCCTCGAGGACGGTTGTAAATATTGACCAATGGTCAGAAAATCAACTTTAGCAGAAATTAAATCATCCATCACTTGATAAATTTCATCTTTTTTTTCTCCTAGGCCGACCATTATCCCTGATTTAGTAAATATATTTTTATTTATTTCTTTTGCGTTTTTTAAAAGTTCTAAAGAAGCAAAATATCTAGCACCTGGTCTGACTTTTCTATAAAGGCTAGGAACTGTTTCAATATTATGATTAAAAACATCTGGGTTTGCTTCTATTACTTTTTTATATGCATCTCCTTTTCTTAAAAAATCTGGGGTTAGCACTTCTATAGATGTTTTTGGATTTAGTTTTTTTGTAGCTAATATTACATCGTGAAAATGTTTTGAACCTCCATCAAATAAATCATCCCTATCCACTGATGTGATAACAACATGGTTTAAATTTAATTTTTGAACAGCATTAGAAATTTTATATGGTTCAAATGGGTCCAATGGCTGAGGTTTGCCCGTACTAACATCACAAAAGGCACATGCTCTAGTACAGGTTTCACCCATAATCATAAAAGTTGCATGTTTTTTGCTCCAGCACTCTGTTATATTTGGGCAATTGGCTTCCTGACAGACAGTAACTAGTTTACTTTTATTAATTAAACTTTTGGTAAGAAAAAACTCTTTACTATTAATTATTTTAGATTTAATCCAATTTGGTTTCCTCTTTATTGGATTTACTGGTTTATTAACTTTTTCTGGATGTCTAACTTTCATTATCATTAATTATATATGTTGTTTCTCCTTTTTTACCAAGCATCAATTTGTCCCTTATAAGCATATCAATATAATCATAATCTAGCTTCTCACTTAGAAGAGTATTTTTTAATTCAATCTCTTGAATTTTTTTTAACATTTGTCTTTCCTCAAATTGTAAATTTTTCAAAACTTCTCGTTTTTCAATATATGAAAATAGCCCCCTTTGACCCCCAAACAAATTTATTAAGATATATAAAAATAAAATTGTAAGTATAATAATTTTTAAATTTTCTTTTAATCTAAAAAGAATACTCATAATTTATTCATATTTGCTTTAGATGGTAAATCTTCTTCTATTCTAATTAATTGGTTATATTTAGAAACTCTCTCAGATCTAGATAATGAACCCGTCTTTATTTGATTAGAGTTAGTGCCCACTGCTAGATCTGCAATAAATGTATCCTCACTATCTCCTGACCTGTGTGATATGATGGTTTTATATCCTATATTATTTGCGAATTTGATTACTTCTAAAGTCTCAGAAACTGTGCCAATTTGATTTAATTTAATTAAAATTGAATTAGAGGATTCATATAAAAAACCTTTTTTTAATCTTTCTAGATTTGTAACGTATAAATCGTCTCCAACCAATTGTAATTTTTTTGTTGCTTTATTGAATTTACTCCAAGCTGACCAATCGTTTTCAGAAAAAGGATCTTCTATAGATTTTATTTTAAATTTTTTTATTAATTTAAGATATTGATAAATAGTTCTATCTACATTTATGTATTTATTAGAATGTATAGAATACTTCTTATTTTTGAATAATTCATTAGCTGCAACATCTAAACAAATTGATATATGCTTACCATTTACAAAACCTGCATTTTTAATTGATTTTACAATTAATTTTAACGCCTCTTCATTACTTGATATCATTGGAGCAAACCCACCCTCATCACCGACTGAAACAGACATTCCTTTTTGAGATATTATTTTTTTAAGGTTGCTTATTACTAAAAAACACATTCTTATAGCTTCTGAGAAACTTTTTGCTCCATCTGGACGTATCATGAATTCTTGTATTCTTAATTTGTTATTAGAATGAGCTCCACCATTAATAATATTCATCAACGGATAAGGAAGCTTGAAGTTTTTTTTAATTAGAAAATTTTTGTATAAAGGAATTTTTTTTATTTTGGATGAGAGTTTTTTAACAGCCATTGATACTGCTAAAATAGCGTTGGCTCCTATATTTACTTTATTTTTAGTACCATCTAAATTAATTAAAATACTATCTATGAGTTCTTGATTATGAATATTTTTATTTATTAATTTTTTCGATATTTTTAAATTAATAATTTTTACAGGTGAAAAAACACTTTTTCCGAGATACTTTTTATTTTTAATATCTCTTTTTTCATGAGCTTCGTATGTTCCGGTAGATGCACCTGATGGACAAATAGCTTTGGAACTTATTTCCTTGCAAAATACTTCTGCTTCAATTGTTGGATTACCTCTACTATCAAATACTTGTCTTGCTATAACTTTAGTAATATTACTCATTTAGTTTTAACAAGTTTATCAATCTCAAATAATTGATTTAATAAATGCTCTAACTTTTCAATCGGTAACATATTTGGACCATCTGAAGGTGCATTATCAGGGTCCTGATGTGTTTCAATAAATACACCTGCAACTCCAACAGCAACAGCTGCTCTTGCCAGATACTCTACAAATTCTCTTTGTCCTCCGCTCTTATCACCCATCCCACCTGGTTGCTGTACTGAATGAGTGGCATCAAATATTACTGGATATCCTAGTTCAGACATAATTGGTAGTGCTCGCATATCTGACACTAAAGTATTATAACCAAAGCTTGCACCTCTTTCAGTAACAAGAATATTATTATTTCCGGACTCAGAAATTTTTTTTGTTACGTTCTTCATGTCCCATGGTGCTAAAAATTGTCCTTTCTTAACATTTATAATTTTATTAGTTTTTGCTGCAGCAATTAAGAGATCTGTTTGTCTGCAAAGAAAAGCTGGAATTTGTAAAATATCAACGTGTTTAGATATAATAGAACATTGTTCAATGCTGTGGATGTCGGTTAATACAGGTATTTTTAATTCTTTTTTTATTTTGTCGAACACGGGTAAGGATTTTTCTAATCCAGCTCCTCTTTTGGAGGTTAAACTTGTTCTATTTGCTTTGTCAAAAGAGGTTTTATAAACAAAACCAATATTAAATTTATCAGTTATTTCTTTTATTTTTCCAGCCATATCCATTGAATGTTGTTCACTTTCTAATTGGCAGGGTCCTGCAATTAATGTTAATGGATTTTTATTTGATATTTTAATTCCATTACAATTTATAATTTTATTTTCCATTATTTTGATTTTGCAGCCTTAATAAAAGAAGAGAATAAAGGATGAGGGTTTAAAGGTCTAGATTTAAATTCCGGATGAAACTGTACACCTATAAACCAAGGATGGTTCTTCAATTCTATTATTTCAGGTAAATTGTTATTTGGGGACATACCGGAAAAGATCATACCTTTGCTTTCAAACTTGATTTGTAAATATTTATTCACTTCGTATCTATGTCTGTGTCTTTCATCTATAAAATTAGATTTATAAATTTTTTTTACTAAAGAATTATGTCTTAATTTTGCTTTATAAAGACCTAATCTCATAGTTCCGCCTAATTCTATATTAGTACCTTTAATTATTTTTCCATCTTTATTCCACTCATTCATTAATCCAATAACAGGAAAACATTTTTTATCTAATTCTGTTGAGCCAGCATTTTTTATTTTTAACTTATTTCTAGCAAATTCGATAACAGCCATTTGCATTCCAAAACATATACCAAAAAAAGGGATTTTATTAATTCTAGCATAATTAATAGCAGCTATTTTACCCTCAGTGCCTCTTTTTCCAAAACCACCAGGTATTAGTATCCCAGATACATTTTTAAGTAGTTTTTTAATTTGATTAATTTTTAAATTATCAGATTCCAATCTTAATAAATTTACTTTTACCTTATTGGAAATACCTCCATGTGTTAAAGCTTCATCTAAGGATTTATAAGCATCCTTTAAATTTACATATTTTCCAATGATAGCAATATTTACTTCTTTTTTTGAATTCAGAACAGTATTTGTAATTTTTTTCCATGGTAATAAGTTAGCTTTCTTTTTTGGCTTAATATTAAAATATTTTAATACTTGTTTATTTAGTTTTTCTTTATAAAAACTAATTGGAGCCTCATAAATAGTTCTTACATCAACAGTCTCAATAACATTATCAATTGAAACATTACAAAACAAAGATATTTTTTTTCTTTGATCAAATGGTATAGATTTTTGTGATCTACAAATAACTATATCTGGTTGAATACCTAAGCTTCTAAGTTCTTTTACAGAATGCTGCGTAGGTTTTGTTTTAATTTCATCAGATGATTTTAAAAAAGGGACTAAAGTTAAGTGTATAAACAAACTTCTTTTTTTTCCTACATCATTCGAAAATTGTCTAATTGCTTCAACGAAAGGTAAACTTTCTATATCCCCAACTGTACCACCGATTTCGCAAATTACAAAATCTTCGTCTGTAATATCACCTTTTATAAATTCTTTTATTCTATCTGTTACATGAGGTATGACTTGAACTGTTTTACCTAAATACTTACCTGTACGTTCTTTTTTGATAATGTCACTATAAATTTTTCCTGTAGTAATATTATCTGATTTTTTTGCAGATATATTGGAGAACCTTTCATAATGACCTAAATCTAAATCAGTTTCAGCTCCATCATCTGTTACGAAAACTTCCCCATGTTGGAATGGACTCATTGTTCCTGGGTCTACATTTAAATATGGGTCCATCTTTCTGAGTCTCACTTTATATCCTTGAGATTTTAATAGATACGCAAGTGATGCTGATGATAAACCTTTACCAAGTGATGATACCACGCCGCCGGTGACAAAAATATATCGCGCCATGGAATTATGTTATAGCGAATAATTTTTGAAATGAAAATAGTTAATTATTGTTTTCTGGTATTTTTGGAACTTCCTCTGAATTTTCCTCTATTTTATCTATTACTGACGACTCGGTGACCAGATCTCCCCTTGATATAATAGTCAATGAAAGACTACAAATTATGAATAATGCAGCAACAAAAGCGGTTGCTTTGGTGAAAAAATCACCAGCTGTTCTTGAAAACATAAGACTCTCTTGTGATACTCCTATACCTAATGCTCCACCTTCAGATTTTTGCAATAATACAATTATTACTAATATTATCGCTAATATAATATTAATCACTAATAGAATATTTTCCATGCAATTTAATTAAACGTTTTTTTTATTATATCAATAAATTTATTACTATTTTGAGAAGAACCACCTATCAGAAATCCATCAAGATTAGTGACTTTTCTCAACAAAGATATATTTTTTGGATTTACTGACCCTCCGTATAATACTTTGGGATTTTTAAACTTCATTTTACTTGTTAGAAATATTTTTATAATTTCAGTAGTATCAATCAAATCCTGAATTTTTGGTATCAAGCCACTGCCAATAGACCATACCGGTTCATACGCAATTATGATATTTTTTTTATTTTTAATATTTTTAAGTCCATTATTTAATTGATCAAATAAAACCTTTTTTGTTAATTTTTTTCTTTTTTGAGTAGATGTTTCACCAACACAAAAAATAACTTTTAAATTATTTTTTAAAGCTGAAAATATTTTTTTATTTATTATTTTATCATTTTCACCTTTAGATCTTTTTTCTGAATGGCCCAGAATAACATACTCACATTTTAAAGATTTGATCATCATTGCATTAATTGAACCTGTTGGTGGACCATAATTTGATTGAAAGCTACAGTTTTGAGCTCCAGTCTTAATTTTAGTTTTTTTCAACTTTTGAACAAAGGCGTCAAGAAGTGTAAAAGGTGGACAATAAATAATTTTCAATTTTTGCGCATTTTTATTTTTTTTAAGAAAATATATAACTTTATCTAATGATTTTAGGCTATTTAAATGCCCAAACATTTTCCAGTTAGCAATAAAATATATTAATTTATTTGTCATATTTAGTTAATTAATCTATAGGTTTGTCTTTTATAGATCAATAATTTAAAAATAAATCATGTTAAATAATATAAGAAATTTTTCAAAAACGATTACAGCAAAAATATTCTTATTTATAGTTGCAGTACCTTTTGTGTTTTGGGGCATGGGTGATGTGTTTACAAGTGGTAATACAAATTCTCTAGCAAAAATAAACAATAAAAACATTTCTACACAAGACTTTATTGATCATATTAATAAATTAAATATTAATGAAAGTTTAATAAAAGATAAAATTGATCAGAATGTCATGGAAGAAATACTTAGTAGATTAATATCTTCCAAACTTTTAGAGCAAGAGATAAAAGAAATTGATTTAGTTATTTCAGATAAAATATTAGCAGAAAAAATAAAATCAAATACAAATTTTTTAGATGATAAATCTAAATTTTCCAGAACTAAATATGAAAAATTTTTAATTTTAAATAATTTGACAGCAAATGAATTTGAAAAAAATTTTAAAGAAAACGAATTTCAGGAAGAATTATTTAATTTTGTTGGTGGAGGTATTAAATCCCCTGATTTCTTAATCGATACAATTTATAAAGATGATACTAAGCAAATTAAAGTTGATTATATTAACCTTGAAAATATTTATATTAAAGAAAAACAAATAAAAACTGAAGATTTACAAGATTTTGTTGAAAAAAATAAAGAAGAATTAAAAAGAGACTTTATAGATTTTTCTTATAGCAAAATAACACCAAAAAACCTAATTGGAATAGATGAATATAATAACGATTTTTTTAATAAAATTGATGAGATTGAAGAAAATCTTTTAAATCAATCTAATTTCAATGAAATTATTAAATCTTATGATCTTAAAAGTGTTTCAAAAATAAAATATTCTCAAACATCACAAAAAGAGACAATCGAATCAAAAATTTACAATTTAAGAAATAATGAAAAAACTGGTTTAATCGATGAAGATAAACATTTCATCATTTATGAAATTACAAATGTTATTTCAAAAGTACCGAGTTTAGATAATGAAGAGTTCGAAAAGGAAATAAGAAAATTGATTTATAATAAAAAAAAATTTGAATTTAATACAAAAATATTAAAACAAATAAATGAAGATAAATTTTTAGATAGTAATTTTAAAAAAATTGCGTCTGAAAAAACAAAAGTTAATACAATTTTATTAGAATCAAGAAATGATACAAAAGTATTTAATTCAGAATCTTTAGAATTAATTTATTCTTTACCAATAAAAACTTTTACTTTGGTTACAGATGATGAAAAAAATGTATATTTAATTAAAATTTTAAGTCATAATATAAATGAAATTTCAAAAGATAATGAACTTAAAAACATCTATTCTTTTGAATCAAATAACCTTATCAAAAATAAGATTTTTCAATCTTATGACGTTTACTTAAATTATAAATACGATATTAAAATTAATGAAAAAACTCTAGAAAGAGTTAAAAATTATTTTAGATAATGTTAAATAGAAACTTTAAAAAATTTAAGTTTCAACATCAAAATAAAACTAATCAAGTTTTATTCGTTGAAAAAAAAATAAATAAAGATGAAGAAATATTAAATTTAATAAATAATTTTTTGTTAGATAAAAATAGTTTTATTTTCGAGTCGGTAGAAAAAGGAACTATTAAGGGTAGGTATACAATATTTGGTAGAAAGCCAGATAAAATTTGGGAATTTAATAATAATAAATCTTACAAAATTGTATCTAATAAAAAAATTCTTATCAAAGGGAAACCTAAGAAAATTATGGAAAAAATATTAGAAAATTTTAAATTTAAAACACCTAAGAATCTTCCACCAATTTGTTCATTAATTTCAGGGTATTTTTCATATGATACAATTAGATATTTAGAAAAGATCCCAAATAGTTGTAAAAATGACCTTATAATACCTGATGTAAGATTATTAAGACCAACAGTTTTGATAATTCACGATAATCTTAAGAAAAAAATTTTTTATATTGTAAACGTATTTAAAGATGAAAAAATTAAGAACTATTTAATAAAATATAATTACATTAAAAATGAAATTAGATCATTGATTTATCAATCAAAGAGAAAAACACAAAACAATAGTAGACAGACTCAAAACAAAAAAATTTTTGTAAAATCTAATACAACAAAAAAACAATTTATAAATATGGTTAATGCTGCAAAAAAATATATTAAAATTGGTGACATATTTCAGGTAGTTTTAAGTCAAAGATTTGAAGCAAAACTTACAAAAAAACCTTTAGCAATTTATAAAAAATTAAGGATTACAAATCCTTCACCATTTATGTTTTTTTTCAATTTTAATGATTTTCAAATTATAGGTGCAAGTCCAGAAATATTAGTAAGATTACGTGATAATATCATTACAATTAGACCTATTGCTGGTACACGACCACGAGGTAAAAATATTGTTCAAGATAAATTCTACGCTAAAGATCTATTGAAAGACAAAAAAGAGTTAGCTGAACACCTAATGCTGCTAGATTTAGGTAGAAATGATGTTGGAAAAGTTTCAAATATAAATACTGTGAAAGTTACAGAAAAATTTTCGATTGAGAAGTATTCCCATGTAATGCATATTGTTTCTAATGTTGAAGGCATACACAACAAAAATCTTTCCAAATTAAATTCTCTTTTATCAGGATTTCCAGCTGGAACAGTTTCTGGTGCACCTAAAATAAGAGCTATGGAAATTATTGATGAGTTAGAAAAATCAAAAAGAAAAGTATATGCTGGAGGTATTGGTTATTTTTCTGCAAATGGTGATTTTGATACATGCATTGCTTTAAGAACTGCTGTTACAAAAAAAAATAAATTTTATGTACAAGCTGGTGCTGGAATTGTTGCAGATAGCAAGCCAAATAAAGAGTACGAAGAAACTGTTAATAAAGCAAAAGCTTTAATTAATGCACTTAAATAATGAAAATAATTTTAATAGATAATTACGACAGTTTTACATTTAATCTTTATCATTATTTATCATCTTTGATGGTAAATGTTGATGTAATAAGAAATGATAAAATTACCTCAAAAGAAATAATAAAAAAAAAATATAATAAAATTGTAATATCACCCGGACCTGGTAATCCAAATCAATCAGGTAATTGTCTAAAAATTGTAAAGTCTTTATACAAAAATATTCCAATCCTTGGAGTTTGTTTAGGTCATCAAATAATTGGACAGGTATTTGGATCCAAAATTATTCAAGCAAAGAAACTAATGCATGGGAAAACTAGCAAAATAATATCAAAAAAAACTGGTATATTAAGCAATCTTCCAAAAACTTTTGAGGCAACTCGTTATCACAGTTTAATTATTGATAAAAAAACACTAAATAAAAATCTTGAAATTACTGCTGAAACTGAAGATGGGTTGATAATGGGTGTGAGACACAAAAAATACCATGTTCATGGAGTGCAATTTCACCCTGAAAGTATTAAAACTAAGATAGGAATTAAAATTTTAAGAAATTTTATTAAACTTTAAGATAAATGAAAAAATACATACAAAAAATTAAGAACAAAGAAAATCTTTCATTTGAAGAAAGTAAAACAGCGTTCAGATTATTAATGGAAGGAAAAGCAGAGGACCAAGAAATATTTGATTTTTTAACGCTTTTATCAGTTAAGGGTGAGGCTTCAGATGAAATAGCCGGTGGAGTTTTCGTGCTTAGAGATAAGTCTAAAAGAGTAAGTGTAGAAGGTTGTATTGATACATGTGGAACCGGTGGAGATGGTATGAATACACTTAATATATCTACAGCATCAGCATTACTGCTATCTAGTATGGGTGTAAAAGTGGCAAAGCATGGAAATAAGGCTGTATCTTCAAAGTGTGGTTCTGGGGATGTTTTAGAAGCCCTGAATATTAAAATTGATTTGGAGCCGAATGATATTGAAGCTCAAATAAGTAAGAATAATTTTGGTTTCATGTTTGCACCTAATTATCATAGTGCAATGAAATTTGTAGGTCCAACAAGAAAAAAAATTGGAAAAAGAACTATATTTAATATGATTGGCCCATTAAGTAGTCCTGCTTTAGTAAAGAGACAGATAGTTGGTGTTTTTGATAAGAAACTTTTAAAAATATTTGCAAATGCGCTTAAAAATTTGGGTATCAAATATGCATGGATTGTAAATAGTGAAGATGGTTTAGATGAAATTTCACCTTACGCTAAGACTCATATTATTCAGTTAAAAGATAATAAAATTTCTGAAATTCATGTGGATCCAAAAAAGTTAAACATAAGCGCAGATAAATTCGAAAATATAATTGGTGATGATGCAAAATTTAATGCAGATAAAATTATAAATATTTTTAAAGGTGAAGACAATGATTTTTCTAAAGCTGTGTGTTTAAATGCAGCCGCAGGACTAATTGTTAACGAAAATCACAAATATTTCGCTGATGCATATAATAATGCTAGAGAACATATTTTATCAAGGAAAGCAATTAAACATTTAGAAAAAGTTCAAAATGGCTGAAAATGTTCTTGAAAAAATAATTCAAAAGAAAAATTTGAGGATAAAAAGTTTAAAAAAATCAATTTCTTTGGATTCCTTAAATGATACAATAAATACAAATAAATTATTTATTAATTTTAAACAAAAAATTGAAAGTAATATAAAGGAAAATAAACTTTCAGTTATTGCTGAGATTAAAAAAGCCAGCCCTTCTGCTGGTGTAATTATCAAAGATTATAATCCTGTTAAAATAGCTGATAAATATAAAATTAATAAAGCTACTTGTTTATCTGTTTTAACTGAAGAAGATTATTTTTTAGGAGATCTAAATCATATAAGCCAAATTAAAAAAGAAATTGATTTACCAATTCTTTGTAAGGATTTTTTCGTTGATAAATTTCAAGTTCCATTAGCAAAGAGTTATGGAGCTGATGCAATATTAATTATATTAGCAGGTGTTAATCCAAACCTTGCAAATGAGTTGTATGAAGAGGCATTAAAATTTAATATGTCAATTATAGTCGAGGTACATACGGTTGATGAAGCAAAAGAAGCTCTTAAGTTTAAAAATGCTTTAATAGGGATAAATAATAGAAACTTAAAAACTCTAAAAACTAACTTAAGTACAACTTTTAAAATTCATGATGTTTTAGCTAATCACCCTGCTCCTCTAATATCTGAAAGCGGAATTAAAACAAAAGATGAGCTTTTGGAATTATCTAACAAAACTTCTATTAAAACTTTTTTAATAGGTGAATCACTTTTAAAAAATTTGGATAATAATTCAATTTTTTCAGTTCTTGAGTGAAATTATCCCCTATTTTGCTCTCTTTTTTACTATTGTGAATTGTAGAGAACTTTTGTAGAACAGATTTTGTACGATATTTGTTCTTATGTTAACCAAAAAACAAAAAAATTTGCTTCTATTTATCAACAAGAAGTTGAGATCATCAGGAATTTCCCCGTCTTATGAGGAAATGAAAGAGTCGTTAAATTTAAAGTCTAAATCTGGAATACATAGATTGATTAGTGCTTTAGAGGAAAGAGGTTTCATTAAAAGATTGGCTCACAAAGCAAGAGCTTTAGAGGTTGTCAAATTGCCAGAAACCGCATCTGCAAATGATATTTATAACAGCTTTTCTCCTAGCGTAATCAAAGGTGGTTTAGATGAATCTAGAGATAATACAAAAGGAGGAGAAATCCCAGTTTTAGGTAAAATTGCAGCTGGAACGCCTGTTGAGGCAATTCAAAATGAAGTGGCCAGAATTCCTTTACCTGAAAATATAGAGAAAAAAGGTGAATATTTTGGGTTGAAAGTTCAAGGTGATTCTATGATTGAGGCTGGAATCAATGATGGAGATACAGTTGTCATAAAAAAAACAGATACAGCAGATAATGGAAAAATTGTTGTTGCTTTAATAGATGATCATGAAGCAATGCTCAAGAGAATAAGAAGAAAAGGCAAAACTATAGCTCTAGAAAGTGCAAATAGAAATTATGAGACTAAAATATTTGGCCCAGATAGAGTAAAAGTTCAAGGTGTGCTTGTATCTTTATATAGAAGTTTCTAAATAAATAGTCTAAAAATCTAAAATGTCTAAAGTAGCAACAAGATTTGCTCCATCTCCTACTGGTCCATTACATATTGGTGGGGTTAGAACAGCTTTATTTAATTGGTTATATTCAAAAAATCAAAATGGTAAATTCTATTTAAGAGTGGAAGACACAGACAAAGAAAGATCTAAAGACAAATACAAAAATCAAATAATACAATCGCTTGAATGGATTGGTATAGACTATGATGGCGAAGAGTATATTCAATCTAAAAAAGTAAATGATCATAAAAAAGTTGCAAATGAACTTATTAAAAATGGTCATGCATACAAATGTTATTGTTCAAGTGAAGAAATAGAAGAACAAAAAAAAAGAGCAAAACAAAAGAAAATTCCTTATATTTATGATAGAAAGTGGAGAGATAAAAAAGAATCTGATGCTCCTAAAGATATCAAGCCTGTCATAAGGTTTAAAAGTAAGATAGATGGAACATCGGTATTAAAAGATTTAGTTCAAGGTGATGTTGAAATTGAAAATAACACCATTGAGGACTTTGTTATCTTAAGAAATGATGGAACTCCAACATATAATTTATCGGCATCTGTAGATGACCATCAAATGAATATGACACACATTATTAGAGGTGATGATCATAAAATTAACACCTTTAAACAAATACAAATTTATGAAGCTATGAAATGGGAGTTGCCGTCATTTGCTCATATACCATTGATACACACAATTGAAGGAAAGAAACTATCAAAGCGAGATCAAGCCTCTACATTAGATGATTATTCCAAAATTGGTATTATGCCAGACGCTTTAAGAAATTATCTTTTAAGATTAGGATGGTCTTATAAAGATAAGGAAATATTTTCATTAGATGAAAGTATAAAATTTTTTAATTTAGATGGTATTGGAAAATCGCCTTCTAAACTTGATATGAGTAGAATTTTATCAATGAATGAGCACTATATTAAGAATATTGATGAGAATGATTTATTCAATCAATTAACAGATTATTGTAAATTATATAAAGGTGAAATTAAATCTGATAAAAAAGATAAAATCAAAAAATCATTAACTTTCTTAAAAAATAAAGCAAAAACTTTAGAAGATATATTCAATAATGGCCAATATATTATTAGAGATGAGGTTAATTTTAATAAAGATGATGTTAAATTAATTGATGATAAAGCAAGAAGAGTAATTTCTGATTTTAAGATTCAATTTGAAAAAATAGATCAACCTTCTCGAGAAATTTTAGAGCCAATTGTAAATGATCTTATAAAATCTCATGACACAAATTTTAAAGGGGTTGGACAACCGTTAAGGATTGCACTAACTGGGTCGAAGTTTGGACCAGGCATATATGATATTATTTTATCCTTGGGTAAAGAAGTAGTTCAAAAACGACTAAGTGCTAAGATAGCTTGAAATTACTGCTGAGGCTTCTGAAGATGAAGATGTTTTAGATTTAATTTCATTCAACGTATTATTTACATCAAATATTTGTTTTTTCATAAGCTTAGGGTTTTTTAAAAAATACACTACAGATCTAAAAATTTCTTTTGAATTACATTCCTTTTGAATTAATTCTGGAATTATTTCTTTTTGGTTAATTATATTAATTATATTTGCAAATTTTGTCTTAACTAAAAATTTTACAATAACAAAATTAATAAAATTCATTTTATAAATTATGATAGATGGAACTTTTGCATTACAGATTTCAAGGGAAACAGTTCCAGATTTCGCCACAGCAAATACTGAGTTTGATAAGATTTTTGATTTTATATTTTCGTCTGATATTACCTCAATATTATTAAAGTTTGTTTTTTTAATCTTATCTTTTATCAAATCTTTATTTTGATCAGTTGCATGAAAAATAAAATTATATTCTTTAAATTTTTTATTCATTAATTTAATAAAATCTATTAAAATTGGTAAAAGAATATTTGTTTCAGATGTTCGGCTTCCAGCAAATAAAGATATAATGTTTTTATTTTCATCAATTATATTTGATAAATTTGTTTTAGCATTTTCTTTATTTTCGAGTAAAGGATGACCAACAAAAGTATTCTTGATACTTTCTTTATCAAAATATTTTTTTTCAAAATTAAATAATAATAAAACATGGTCTAAAAACTTTTTAAAATTCTTAACCCTACCCTCTCTCCATACCCATACTTGTGGTGCAACGTAATGTATTGTTTTAATATTAGGATTGATACTTTTTACTTTTTCAGCAACTCTTAAAGTAAAATCTGGACTATCTACACTAAATAGAATATCGGGATTAAATTCAACTATCTTTCTTACAGTTTCATTTATTTTGTTTCTGATTTTAAACAAATTTAAGATAACACTCGTAAATCCAATATAGGTTATCTCTTTAAGATCATATATTGATTTCACCCCAAGTTTGTTTAAATGAGATCCTCCAACACTTAAATATTCTATATCAGAATGATTTTGTTGAAGTTTATCAATTACAGTTGATGCTAATTTGTCTCCTGAAGGTTCACCAGTTAATACAAAAATTTTTTTCATTTGACTGAGATAAACATTTTATTTCTATTAGCAAAGCTAATACATTTTGTCTTGTCTAAGAATATATGTTGTTTACTTTTTACAACAATACCTTTTAAACCAGCTGACTTACTTTGTTTAAACGTTTTTAATCCAATGGTAGGTAAATCAACTCTAAGGTCTTGCTTTTTTTTGGGAAACTTTACTAATACACCATCATTTTGAAATTTTTTATTTTTACTTTTTTCGAGTAATTTTTTTGTTCCACCTTTTCCTTCTATGAAGACTACTTTTTTATTTCTGACTACTACACCTTGACTATAATTATACTGTTTTAAGCTTTTTAGAATTTTAATGGCCTTCTTAATGTCTAATTGATCTTTATTGTTGGGCTTAATATTTGAATAATTACCCTTTTTAAGGGTTAGCTCTGGATTAAATTTAAGTGAATTTTCAGTTTTTATTTTATTTTGAGCTAGTATTTTTATGATTTCTTTCAATATTGCAGCATCTCCAAGCCTAGATGCTTTAATAATTCTAGGAATATAATAAATTCCTTTAATGTCTAACTTTAACTTAGAAAAGTTTGGTTTGTTAACTTTGCCTGCAAATAATACTTTTTTGCAACTATTTTCATTAAGAATTTTAATTATTTTTCCAAATTGACCAATAGATACTGAATAAGATCTACTATCTTTTTTAAATTTCTTTGATTTAGATAAATCAATTATCAAGTAATTTAGCTTTCTTTTCTTAATTGTTTTGAGTATTTTTTTTGGAAAATCTGTATCACCAAAAATTAATCCTATCATCTTATGAAAATGGGGTACAAATAGACCTTTTTTTGTCCTTAGTTATAAATTCTATTACCTCTTTAACCAATGGATTTTCGTGAAATGAGCCATTTAATTTACTTATATTATCATTGACGTTTTTTGTAACAAAAATCTTCTTATACGCTTCACTTAAACCTAAAATATCTTTATTTTCAAATTTTGCTCTTCTCAACCCTATTAAATTTAATCCTTGTAATGAATTTCTATTTCCTGTCGATAATCCAAAAGGGATAACATCGTGTAGAACGCCTGTCATTCCACCAATCATTGCCATTTTACCAATTCTTGTAAACTGTTGAACAGCAGAATTTCCACCTATAACTACATTATCTTCAATTATAGCATGACCTCCTAGAGGCACATTGTTAGCTATAATAACATTATTACCGACATGGCAATCATGGGCAATATGAGATGAAATCATAAATAAACAATTATTTCCAATTATTGTTTTACCTCCACCACCAATTGTTCCAGGATTTATAGTTACATATTCTCTTATTTTATTATTATCTCCGATAACTAAACTTGTTTCTTCACCTTTATATTTTAAGTCCTGTGGATCATTTATTGAGACAAATGGATAAATCTTATTCCCTTTTCCAATTTTAGTATTTCCAGTAATACTTACATGTGATTGAATTTCTGTATTCTCTCCAATTTCTACATTTGGACCGATGATAGAATATGGTCCAACTTTAACACTCGAATGCACTTTGGCATCTTTATTAATTATGGCTGTTTTATCTATCATTTATTTTCTCTTATAAAATTTTTTAAATCTTTTGCTGGATAACCCATTACTTTAGAATTATCTGGAATATTCTTTATAACACCGCTACCACCACCTATTTGTACATTGTTCCCGATCTTGAGATGACCTGAAATACCTGCCTGACCTCCAATCATAACATTGTTTCCTAAAGTAGAACTTCCAGCAAAACCTACTTGTCCTGCAATAATGCAATTCTCACCTATTTTTACATTGTGAGCTATATGTATTTGATTATCTAAATATGTATTTTTTCCTATGATTGTGTTCGAAAGAGAACCTCTATCAATTGTAGATCCACAACCAATTTCTACATTATCTTCAATTATTACAATACCTATTTGGGGATACCTAATATTGGAGTTTTTATTTGGAAAAAAACCAAATCCTTTTTTTCCAATCACACAACCATCTAAAATATGAACGTTGTTTTTAATTAATGAATTTCTAATAATTACATTTGATCCTATAGAACAATTATCACCTATGTTTACATTTTTTTCTATGATTGAATTATGACCGATTAAACAATTAGCACCAATTTTCACATTTTCACCAATAAGAATATTTTTTCCAAATTTAACTTTGTCTTTAAATTTTGTCTCATCTATGCTTTTTACAGTGTTATCATAATCATCAGTCATGGAGTTTGGATAAAAAATTTTTGTTATTTGAGCAGTATCTAATAAAACTTGGTCAGAAATAATAGCCTTACAATTACTTGGTAAAAACGATTGAAAATTTTTAGATGTAAGGCAATATGAAGCTTTAGTTTTTTTCGCTAAATCAGCATATCTTTTTGAATGAAAAAAAGTAATTTCATTTTTTTGAGACGAATTCAAATCTTTAATATCAGTAATTTTATCATCAGGTAAATTGTAATTATTTAAATTAATTGTCTTAAGTAAAAAATTTATATTATGAGGACCAGTATTTTTAAAAAAAGGATTAACCATTAATAAGTTTAATATCAAAACTTATTTTAAATGCTTATCAAGATTTATTGCTAATTATTTCCTATCTACAATAGTTGCAGACCATTGTGCATCTGCCATTTTTTTTTCTTCTACAAAAGCTTCACCCTTATATTTCCACACTCTACCGTGTGATCTAATAGCCTCAATATTTAATTCTAGTTTACAATCAGGTATAACAGGATTTCTAAATCTGGCTTTTTCCACACTCATTAAAAACACAAGTTTGTTTTCATATGTAGATTTATCGATACCATGAGCTGTAAGTGCAGCAGCAGCTTGTCCAAAAGCTTCTACAATTAAAACTCCTGGCATAACGGGTTGACCTGGAAAATGTCCTTGAACATAAAAACTATCTTTTCTTACGTTTACTATTGCTTTAGCTTTTTTTAGTTTTACAATATCTAATAATTCGTCTATTAAAAGCATTGGTTCTCGATGTGGTAAAAGATCAATTATTTGTTTTTTCGAAAGACTATCTGACATACTTAATCAAATTTTATTTTAGATATCTCCTTATCAACAATTTTTAAAATATCATCTGTTATATCAAGTTCCTTTTTACCCATAATTATATTTTTTTTTTGTACTATAATTGCAATATCATTTTGTGACGCATAATCACCTAAAATAGGTTTAATTCTGTTTGAAAATTCAGCGCTAGCTTCAATTCTTTTTTTTGTTGTTTCATTGATTATATTTTGTCTCTTAGCTCTATATTCAGAAATTTCATTTTTTAATTTTTCATATTTTTTTTGAAATTCATCTTCGCTAATTACATTTTTTTTTGCAAGTAAATCTTTTTCCTGAGATCTTAAATTTTCTTCTATTTTTTTAAACTTGTTAATATTTATCTCATTAGATTTTGTTATTTTTTCAATTATTTGTTTGCCAGCTTTTGACTCTTTCATAATCTTTTCTATATTTATGTAGACAATTTGTTCAGCACTTAACAAACTTGTGAAAAAAAAAATTAGAGATAAATAAAATAAAAAATTTTTTCTTATATTCATTAAAATGTAGTTCCAATATTAAATCTAACACTTTCAGTTTTATCTGAGTCAGCTTTTGATAAAGTCTGCGTAATTGAAAAATTAAGTGGTCCTACTAATGTGTACCAGTCTACACCTAGACCTACCGAAGATCTTAAATGAGAATTATCTAATGTGCTGTCATAATCAACACCCCAAACATTTGCTGCATCAAAAAATAATTGAAAATCGATTGTTTCAAGATTTGATCCAAATTCTGGTAATGTTGTTGATGCATTTAAAACTGCTGTATAG
This sequence comes from uncultured Pelagibacteraceae bacterium, assembly GCA_902584015.1. Classification (GTDB taxonomy): domain Bacteria; phylum Pseudomonadota; class Alphaproteobacteria; order Pelagibacterales; family Pelagibacteraceae; genus Pelagibacter. Next base: position 820 of record CACHYG010000006.1, on the reverse strand, counting down.
TTTCCACCTATAAAATCTCCTGAGTCTATAGGGCCTATTTTTCCAGACTCAAAACCTCGTAATTTCTTTGAGGGAATAGTTAGTCTTTTTGAAATTCTAACATCTTCATCACCTAATGCATTAATAGCGGAACCTTGAATTGATAATCTTGTAACCACATCAGCAATTTGATGAAATGTTGTAAATTCGTAACTATTAAATAAAGCAGTGTCCTCAGTTATAATAGGTATAGATTGATTAAATCTACTTCTATAACCATCTGAAGTTTGAAATCTTTGATTTCTCTTATCTAAATCAAAACCGTATGCAAATGATGAATCTAAATATTCGCCCTCTTGTTTTTTTAAATTTGCAGAAGCATCTTGATTGGTATCAAGCTTCTCATAAAATAAAGATAATTTTGGACTAAACATTACATCGTCGTATTGCTCCCATGCTGAACCAAAAGTAAAGCCTGTTTTACCTGTTTCATATCCATAGTCTGTCATTCTATCTGTAACACTACTTTCTATTGAAGCAACCAAAGTTTTATTTGAATAATTCCAATTCGGGTTTGCTACACTAAAAGCACCTTTAATTGTCTCTTCACTTACCCTTAAATTTGTATTTAATTTTATGTTTTTCCCTAAAAAATTATTTTCTTTCACGCCACCGCCAAAAGTCGTTCCAGTTGTACCAGTACCAGCAGAGGCAAAAATCTCGCCTGTCGGTTTTTCTTCAACATTAATATTTAAAATTTTCTTATTTTCTTCAATAGTTTCTAGTTTGTATTCAACATTACTGAATATATTTAAGCTTTTTATATTATTGATAGATTTAG